>NZ_JAQBOI010000123.1 GCF_028288105.1 Mucilaginibacter sp.
AGGGAGTCGCGTCTGTTCATGATGCGTTATACATTAAGTTTTTTACGTTCTTGTAATATATATTCGGCTGTGCGCATGCTTAGGGCCAAAATGGTCCACGTAGCATTTTTATCGCCCTGTTGCACAAAAGGCGCGGCATCAACCACAAAAAGGTTTTTACAATCGTGCGCCTGGCACCATTTGTTCAATGCCGATTTCTTAGGATCGTCGCCCATGCGGATGGTACCTACTTCGTGGATGATCTTGCCCGGTGCTTCTAAACCATAATTGGTTTCGGGGCCCTGCATTTTGCCATAAATAGCGCCCATGTTATGCAATACTTCCTCAAAGGTTTCCTGCATGTGTTTGGCCTGATTTATCTCGTCGTTTGTCCATTTGTAATGGAAACGCAATACCGGGATCCCGTATTTATCTACAACGCCATTAGGGTCTATCTCGCAATAATTATCGGCACGCGCAATGGCAGTACCACGGCCGGCCATGCCTACCTGTGTGCCATAAAAACGACGGTAATCATCTTTCAATCCAGCACCATAACCACCCCCATCTCTCTTTTTACCATCGCGGCCCGGTACAGCGCCGTTCATATCCTGTATGCCGCCACCAAAACCGTATGATGGCATGTGCATGCCGCCGCCATATTCAATATGGTATCCGCGCGGGAAATTCAGTTTTTTATTATCAAGCCACCAGGGCGAGTAAATGTGTACACTACCTACGCCATCTTCGTTATAGCGCTTACGGTCCATTAGCTGCGGAAGGAAACCACCAGCGCCCGATCCGGTAGAATCATGCAGGTATTTACCAACTACACCGCTGCTATTAGCCAAACCACCCGGGTGGGCGGCAGATTTTGAATTTAACAGTATCCGGGCAGATTCGCCTGCACTGGCACCAAGTATTACCGTTTTGGCATTTACCTGGTATTCCTGCATATCATCTTTATTTACGTATGATACGCCGGTAGCCAAGCCGTTTTTATCTGTAAGAACCTCGCGCACCATGGCGTTTGTTATTACTTTTAAGTTGCCGGTTTTCATGGCCGGTATAACCAAACATGATGATGCCGAGAAATCGCCGTATACTTTACATGCACGGCCGCATTGCCCGCAAAAGAAACAGGCGCCACGGTCTTTATTATTCGGCAATGCCTCGGTTAATACCGAACCACGGCCTGTAATTACCTTAACACCGGCTTTGCTTGCGCCCTGTTTAATGAAAAGCTCATTTAACCTTGGTTTTGGCGGAGGTAAGAATATACCATCGGGTTCGCTTTCTATGTTTTCAACAGTACCGTAAATGCCTATCATACGGTCAACCTTATCATAGTAAGGTTTAACATCGGCATAGGTAATAGGCCATGGATCTGTAAGCCCGTCTTTTGGTTTAAAATCTTCCGGCCCCATACGCAGGGAAATACGCCCCCAGTGATTGGTACGGCCGCCCAGCATACGCGCACGGAACCATGCAAATTCTGTTTGGTCTTTAGTAGTATAAGGTTCGCCTTCTAACTCCCATCCGCCATAAGCGGCATCAAAATCACCAAACGGACGGGTAGTGCCCGCGCCGCGGCGTGCAGATTCCCATGCCCATTTTAATTGGTGCGAATCTGTTTTGGGGTCAAAGAAAGCACCTGCTTCCAGCATTAAAACTTTAATGCCTGCATTAGCCAGTACGTAGCCGGCCATACCGCCGCCTGCTCCCGAGCCTACAATTACTACATCATAAGCTGCGGTAGTTTTTTTGATCTGTAAATCTTCCATTAATACACTATATGTCGAACTATAAATATTTTTTTAGCTGGTAAATTACAGTTGTTTTATTGTGATGTTTTTGAACGCAACCACCGCACCGTGCGATTGTAAAGCAATGCGGCCTTTTGGATAGGCTGCAAAACTTTTCCAGGTTTTAAACTTGCTGTTATTCAGTAGTTCTGTCCACTCGGGGCTGCCTATTTGCACGTTAATTGTTTCTTTACCGTTAAGCCAAAAAGTAAGGTGGCCTTTGTCTTTACGAATTTTAACAGCGTTCCATTGTCCGGCAGGTTTTGCTGCATCGGCAGGGGCTGCTTTCATATCGTATAATGAACCCGCAAGGTGGTTGGCTTTTTTATTGTCTTCGGCTTTTTGGTTATCTAAAACCTGCATCTCTATACCCGATAAATAAGTAGCACCCAAAGCCGGGTCTTCATGCACACCGAAAATGATACCGCTATTACCGCCTTCGGCAATTTTCCAGTCTATCGAAAGCTCATAGTTTTCATACTCGCCATCAGTTACCAGGTCCGCTGAGTTTGGTGCTTTAGGATCGAACTGTAAAGCGCCGTCAACTACGCTCCATGGGCCTGCGTCTTTTTGTAGATAAGCATGCCAGCCGGTAGTGGTTTTACCATCAAACAGGGTTGTAGTTTGGGCAAATGATGAATACTGTAATGCTGCAACAGCTAATGCACTTAAGATTAGTTTTTTCATTTGGTTATCAGATTTAGCAGCGCGGTAGACGCATACTTGTTTAATATTAGAAAGGCTAAATGTAGTATTTATTTTAATTGATGCTATAGTAACGCTAATTATCAATCAAAATTTTTACAGAAATAATTAGAAGACAAATAGTTCTAATTTTTATGAAACAAGAAAGTTAATCCCGAAGCGATACCAAATTGAACGTAAGCGTAGCTGTCCTCGAAATAGATGTTGTAATCGTCCTGCCCACGGTAACCACCGCCTACTATGAACGATACATTTTGCATAAAGGGAAACTGGTAATAATATTTAAGGCTGGCGTTAAGGCGTTTTTTTAAGTTAGATGCCTTGTACCCGCTGTATTTATCGGCTATGTAGGTGAAATCGAACTGGATGCGTTGCCAGTTTTTATAGGCGGATTTGGCAGGATCAATATCATCCGCGTATTTTTTGGCAATGTTGTAAATGTAGCCACCATTAACGCGCACAAAACCATAATTACCGGGCAGGCCCAGGGCCGCGTCTTTACCAAATAAGCCCCTGTGCAGCTCAATGCCAAGCGTGCTGTAATGGTTATCAATGGTGTTCGTTTTATCAATACGTTTACCAATGGTATAGTTAAGCGAGTAAAAATCGGTACTGAATTTTCCGCTATCGCGATTAAAGCTGCCATCGGGCCGCAAGGTTGGCCCACGGATACCATTAGAATGGTGTGTATACGATACTTGCAGAAACTGCGGTTTGTAAGGGTCGCGGTTTATCCTGTAATATAAATTACCACTGGGCATATAACTGGGCGATTTTACCGGTTCGCCGTATTCAGATAACAGCCTGACTTTTATCCTTGCCGATACATCAAAAAAGAACCGCGACTTAGGCGTATTTAATAATACAAAGTGCGCGTTGATATCGCCTACCAGTTTTGTTTTTACATGCTGAAAAAGCTCCTGCCCAAAAAACGACGGCTTTAAATTTTGCACGTAAATGTCGTTAAAATCGCGGTTGACGATGCGTGTGGCTACTTTTCCGGTATCAATACTATTGCTTACCGCGGATGTATCAGTAATTGCAGCACGGCTGTAGCCTGATGTTAGAACAACCAGGAATATAAAGGAGAGAAATGCCTTGGTAAAGTATGTAAACATATAAACTAACAGAAACCTTATTAATGATTTAGTTTGAAAATAGTTTTCTTAAATAGAAATTTTAAGCGTGTTTGTTACGGCTTCAAAAATAAAGGATACTTCATCATTATAAAGTAAACATGTTAAAAACCACAAAATTTCTTAACTTGCATGCTCATCTTTAATAATATAAGTGACTTTTCAGGATTTCAATTTTAACGAACAACTTTTAGAAGGCGTTTTAAGCATGGGGTACACCACCCCAACACCCATACAAGCAATGGCCATCCCGGCTATCCTTAATGGGGACGACCTTATAGCCTGCGCGCAAACAGGCACGGGCAAAACAGCATCATATTTGCTGCCGGTTCTAAATTATATATGCAATACGCATAAACATCATACTACCGCGCTTATACTTGCCCCAACACGCGAGCTTGCACAACAGATAGACCAGCAGGTAGAAGGCCTGGCATATTTTACGGGCGTAAGTTCGCAGGCTGTTTTTGGCGGTGGCGATGGTATGGCTTATGAGCAGCAGCGCCGAGGTATCCAAAATAATGTAAATATCATTATAGCAACCCCGGGCAGGCTTATTGCTCACCTTACATCGGGCGTGTTAAAGTTTAATGATATTACCCATTTGGTATTAGACGAAGCCGACCGTATGCTGGATATGGGTTTCTCTGATGATATTATGCGCATTATTGGTTATCTGCCTAAAAAGCGCCAAACGCTGTTATTCTCGGCTACCATGCCGGGCAGGATCCGCACCTTGGCTAAAGCTATACTGACCGATCCGCAGCAGATAAACATCGCTATATCGCAACCGGCTGCCGGTATTGATCAGCAGATCTATAGGTTGCACGATCAGCAGAAAACACCTTTGTTAAAAATGCTTTTGAAAGATGGCGGCTATTTAAGCTCTATCATATTCGCATCCCGTAAGGAGATTGTAAAATCGCTTTATAAAGAATTAAAGTCGGCGCATATTAGTGTGGCCGCTTTCCACTCCGATCTGCAGCAGAACGAGCGCGAAGAGATCCTGCTTAGATTTAAAAACAAGCAATTACCGGTTATTATTGGTACCGATGCCTTATCGCGTGGTATTGATGTGGAAGGTATTGACCTGGTAGTTAACTATGATGTACCCGGCGACCCGGAGGATTATGTTCACCGTATTGGCCGTACCGCGCGTGCCGCGAGTAAGGGAACCGCTATCACCTTTGTAAACGACCGCGACCTTAAAAGGCTGAAAAGTATAGAGCAGCTTATTGATAAGCCAATCACCCAGAAAGAACTCCCGGAAGTATTAGCAAGTATTGAACAAGTTAGAGAGGAACGCCCTGCGGGAGCCGGCCAACGGCGCGACGGGCGACGTAACCCTAAACGCTTTGGCAAAAACAAACCATCGCGCCCTGCAAATTAAACCTTGTAATATTTATGTGGTCTATTTGTTTTGTATAGTCAATGCGTTACATTTACACAAACCAAATTAAACTAACCAGATAATGACATCAAGACGTTCTTTCCTGAAAAGCACCGCGGTGCTATCGGCAGGCCTGTTA
>NZ_JAQBOI010000139.1 GCF_028288105.1 Mucilaginibacter sp.
GTTCCCTAACGAACCTGTTAATGTAATTTTCATGATAATTTTATTTTTGATTTGTTGAATACAAAGGTATATTTGTACTTACTTTTATACAAGTACTTACCCTAAAGTATGTATCAATGACAGCCATTAAAGAAAGCTCGACAAGAAACGAAAACAAGGAAATGTCTATCAGCGCCTGCCCGGTAAGCTATGTAATGAACAAGATAGGCGGGAATTGGAAACCCATTATCCTGTATCAGCTAATGAGTGGCCCCAAACGTTACAGCGAATTAAGAAAAGCTATCCCAACAATTACCGAAAAGATGCTGATTCAGCATCTTAAGCAATTACAGACAGATGACCTGGTGATACGTATAGCCGAGCCCGTTGTACCTCCCTTTGTAACCTATAAACTTAGCAAGGTAGGAGAAAGCCTTACACCAGTATTAAACGCCATTGCAAGTTGGGGTTATGCACAAACCGGCAGGTAAACAAAAAAATATTTGAAAATTTATCTTATACAATTGTTTCATTATTAGTGATTTGCAAGACGATGTAGTAGGTTTTAAATGGAAAGTTTGTTGCTTGATAAACAATTTTCTTTCTTTTGGCGTTATAGTTGGCAGGTATTCACTTAAAACATTTACGATATAGATAAAAGATATACGCTTTAACCAAAATAATAAATTGAATTCAAACATGAACAGCATGAAAAAATCCCTTTTAATGGTTGGCGCATTAGTCATTTTAAATTTAACGGCCAGCCGCGTATTTGCGCAAGTACAGGATACAACTAAAAAAACCACCACTACAACTACTACAACCACTACACCTGCAACCGATGGAGCAAGTGATGTGGTAGGCGCTTTAGCCAGTAATGCCGATTATTCAACAGCATTAAGTGCAGTAAAAGCAGCCGGGCTGGAAGCTACACTAAAAACAGGTGGCCCTTATACAATTTTTGCACCTAATAATGTTGCTTTCAGTAGCCTGCCACAGGCAAAGCTGGATAGCTTAATGAAAGATCCGGCTAAATTGGCAACCGTATTAAAAGGCCACGTAGTTACCGGCAAATATGCTAAAGCCGATATCATTAAAGCATTAAATGCAGGTAAAGGCAAGGCTACATTAACCACTTTAGATGGGCAAACGCTTACCCTATCTGTAACGGCAGATAAGAAGCTGCAATTGGCTGATGCTAAAGGTGATGCTGCCCAGGTGGTTTTATACGACCTGATAGGCGCCAACGGTGTTGTGAACGGCCTCAACGGTGTTTTAGCACCTACTAAGTAAATTATCTTACATTAATAACAACAAAAGCCCGGTTATGCCGGGCTTTTGTTGTTTATGTCTTGTTAGTGTATATATTGAATTGCAGTGTATTGGCATTAAAAACAATAATTTGGATGTCTATTCTTCTTCCTTTTCCTCTTTTAGCTCATCCTGTTTTTTACCCTTACCCAAGTGAATCTTTGGTTTTTCCTGGGTACCGGTAATGGTCATCGGGATACCAAAAATACCAAACGGGGGCAGCCCCAACCTAAATTTTAGGTTCAGATCGCCTTTAAAGTTTACCTGGCCTTCAATGCGTGGCCTAAACCCAGCTAACTTGATGGTTGTACGATTTATGGTGATAATATTATTGGCTATAGCGGTTTTAATATCAACTTTTGAAACATCTTTACCGGCACCAAGGCTATCCCGCCCGGTTGATTTACCCACAGCGCTAAATAGTTTAAAACCACGCAGCTTAACCTTCTTAACCGACAGTACACCACCGCCTTTTAAGGATGGATAAACAGGCATCATATCTCCATTAAGTTTGCCGCTTAACTTGTAATCTAAAGAAACAATACCCTGCACACTTTTTGCCGATGATGCCATATCATGAAATAGCTTTACCTCGCGGTAAGCGCGTTGAATATCAAACTCTTTGGCATCGATATGGTAATCAAAAAAGGCCTTTTGAGGGCTTAAACTGCCATAAGTGGCATCCATAACAACCGGGGCGCCAATTAAATTAAAGCCCGCTTGTTTAAGTATTATTTGCCCGTTATTGATATTCATTTGCCCCTTGGCATCATTAATATCAAGGCCCTTATATTTCACCTTTTTAACATTAGCCATAAAGGCAAGGTCGAGATTGGTGGGTACTAATATTACACCCGATGATTTGCTTGTTTTTACAGGTGTACTTGTGCCTGCAAAAGCCATAAAATCATCAGCAAGGATCAAATCGCTGGTGAACGCAAATTCGCCTTTTAGGGGAGAGTTTGGTTTGATAGCATAATTAATAACGTTTGATAGTGAACCAATTAGGACAATCACCGATTTGCCATAATCTGCCCTGAACTGGTCAAACTTCATTTTATCCTGATTGAAACTAAAATTGCCTGTCCTGATCAGGAATGATTTAGGGAACAGATCCGAGCTTAGGGCTATGTCTTTCACTTTCAGGGTTCCCGAGTTAGTCAGTTGATCGTATCGGCCTGCGGTGGCATCACTTTGTTTACCTTTTAAAGAGAAATTAGTGCGCACATACCCCTTTACATTATAGCCTTTTAGGGCAAATACCCGGTAAATTTTACCAATATCCAAAGTACCATGCGATGTTATGCGATAGTCGAGGTCGTCAAAGTTTTTGAGGTTGGCTTTAAGGGTGAAAGGCTTGTCCTCAAATTTGAAAGATATAGGTTTGACATCGACTTTCAGCCCCTTTAACGAGCCCGTATTATTCAGGATATTAACCCAAATGTTTAAGTTTTGTACCGGATGCGGATAATATTTAGTTAATATGTATCCATTTTGCAGGTTAATATTGGCTTTTGTGACCGGAAATATCCTTTTGGCGGGGATATATCTGCCTTTGGTTTGTACCTCGGCCAGTAAGTCGCCTTTCATATCCAAACTATCAACCGGGTAGAATTTTTTGATATCCGCCAGGTTAAATTTCGCATTGATAACGGCATCAATTAAGGCACCCGCGGTATTGCTCATTTTAAGCCTGCCTTTTATATAGTTGTTCAATGCCTCTGCATTAATATTGCTCATATCCATAGTGGCATGGGCAATGTTATTGTCGGGGCAATAGGCGTTCAGATCAAATCGGATGTTTTTAACGGCTTCGGGCAGGCGGGTATATTTTACATAACCATCACGGAAGGATGACCGTAGCGTAAATTTTGGGATGCTGGTAATAACGGTATCAATTTTTTGCCTTAGGCCTGTCTTTTTTATGCCGGTGCTGTATTTGCCTTCGGTCAGCAGGTTTAGCTTGTACCTGCCCTTTACCTGGAAAGGTTTTATACCAAAGGCTTTATACCATTTTTCGAGGTCTATTTCTGTGTTGATCTTGGCGAAAACTTCAGGTGATTTTAGGCCCTTTACTTTTATTACCGAACCAAAGTAATCCTTATTGATATTAAAATATATCGAATCTATATTCATATCAAGGTTTTCGGGGTTTAGGCCGGGCACCTTGGCATCCATATTAATATACAGGTTTTTGACGGGCGCCGGTGTGTTTTTATTGGCCACATAGCCATTCCTCACTTTTAGGTTGAAGCTAAGATCGGGCATAATGTTTTTTGCCGCGATGTACTTACCAATAAGGTTCATCTGTATCACACCGGTGCCTTTAATATCAGTGCCTTCTACATATTTGGCATATTCGGCGGGCAGGGCGGTGAAAATATCGCTCAGGTTATTTTGTTCAGATATGATCCTGAAATCCATATCGTACCCATCTTTTAAAAACTCGAACTTGCCTTTAAACGCTACCGGTAAACGGTTGATAAGCAGGTTGTTCTTTTGAAAAGCAAAGGCAAGCGATTTGGTATTGATGCTGGTAACCAGATCTGCATTAACTTTTTTATTGAGCACGTAGGGTTTGTTCCCGTAATAAAAATCAACCGATGTAGCATCGGTATGGCTGTACAGGTCAAAAACATCTTTTGTTAGATCACCGCTGCCTTTGTAATTAAAGCCACGGGCATTTACAAGCAGGGGCATAGACCGGTCGTTGTAAACCAGCCTGCTATCTTCTACCAGTATTTGCTCTATCCCTAACGAAGCGCTGGTGGTATCTGCAGGGTTATCTTGCTCTGTACCCTTTGATTTGTACACGTTATAATTTGCACGGCCCGCTCTATCTACCTGTATATTAATTAATGCCTGGTTAAGGTATATTTTATTAATGTTGATCTTGCTTTTTAATACCGATGACAGATCAATGGCCAGCGAGATCTCTTTGGCCGAAACCAGCGTATCAGTTGCAAAAGGAGCGCTACCGGTTAACGAAAAGTCGTTAAGTGTAAGTGTAAGCGCCGGGAATTTTTTAAAGAAGGAAAGATGCGTACCCGAAAAGGCAAGCTTACCGTTGATGCTGCCGCCTGCCCATTGTTTTATTTTTTGCGTTACGGTTTGCGGGAATAAATAAGGCAGCAAAAACATTAGCGCCAATAAAGAAACTATGGTTATAGCGCCTAATTTAAATGTTTTAAGCAGGATTTTTTTTACGGGTAGTGGCATAATAAAGCAATAGGATGTCATGAAGGTAATGATAAATATATTACTGCAATAAAAAGCATTTGTAATATGTCTGTAGGTTGTTTATTCAATTTAATAATGTGCCTTAAAGGAAATTTAATTTAACATTTAAAAGATAACAGGCACTCGTTCGTCTTAGCCAATAAGAGGCGCACCTAAAGGCGCGGTAAATATTATTAATCGGACATACAAAAACAATGAACATAATTAAAGATAAAAAGATAGCCATAATAGGAGCAGGTCCCGGCGGATTAACCCTTGCAAGGTTATTACAAATGAATGGTGCCGAGGTAAAAGTTTACGAACGCGATATAAACAAAGATGCCCGTGCAAAAGGCGCCACATTAGACCTGCATGACGAATCGGGCTTGGCGGCACTGCGCGCGGCAGGATTAATGAGCGCCTTTATGGCAAATTATCGCCCGGGTGCAGACAGGTTGCGCATTGTAGATAAGCACGCGAATATTGTGCTGGAAGATAACGAGGAGAAAGAAGGCGAACGCTTTAGGCCTGAAATTGACCGCGGCCCCCTGCAAAATATCTTGCTTAATTCCTTACAACCCGGTACCGTGGTGTGGGACAGGCAATTTGTGGCGCTTAAACCAAATGATGATGGATGGGAGATAGAATTTAAGAACGGCACAACAGCATTAGCTGATATCGTGATAGCGGCAGATGGTGCAAACTCAAAGGTTCGCCCTTATATAACGCCTATTAAACCCTTTTATGCCGGGGTTACTGCGGTAGAGGGGGCCGTTTATAATTCGGAAGTAGCATGCCCCGGGATACACAAACTATTAAACGGCGGAAAGATATTTGCCATGGATGATGCAAAATCATTAATAGTAAGCTCGAAAGGGGATGGCAGTTTGGTGTTTTACCCCGGCTTTAAAAAGAACGAAAACTGGACACGCGAATGCGGGATAGATTTTACCGACAAAGTACAGGTACTGGCATGGTTTAAAACCGAGTATGCAGGCTGGGGCGAGATCTGGGATGAGCTATTTGAAAATGCGAGCACCCATTTTGTACCCCGTCCGCAATATTGTATGCCCTTAGATCAAACATGGGAAGCATTGCCAAACCTTACTATGCTTGGCGATGCCGCCCACCTAATGCCCCCGTATGCGGGCGAGGGCGTAAATATGGCTATGCTTGATGCTTTAGAGCTAAGCCAATTCCTGCTTAACAAAAACTACCCGGATACCCTATCGGCCATCGCCACATACGAAACCCGTATGCGCAAAAGAGCTTCGGAAACTGCGGATATGACCCTGCAATCAACAGAGGCATTGCACGCTGAAGGGGCGATTGAGTTTATGATGAATGTGATAAGTTAAGCTTAATTCCTGTTGCCGTTTTTAGCCTGCCGTACAGCCTGGCTCTCTTTAAGGTTAAGGCTGTATACAAAGGTTAAACGGTGACGGGCAGCATTAGGGTTGTTGGTTTGGGCTAATACATAATCCCATTGGCCGGTCAAGGTATAAGGAGTTAAAGAATAAGATCATTTAATTACTGCACTATCTAATCCATCGGTAAGCTTACATAAAACACGGTTCCTTTACCGGCATCGCTTTCAAACCATATTTTTCCATGATGTGCCTCTATAATTTGTTTGCTGATATACAAACCTAAACCAATTGGCTGCTCGTTATGTGTGCCTTGCCGCCTGGCAGAAGTGAACGGATCAAATATTTTGTTTTGTAAATTGGCCGGTATGCCCATGCCTGTATCTGTTACGGCTATCACTACCTCATTGTTCAATTGCCCGGCATCAATATGTATTTCACTGCCTGTCGGGCTAAATTTTATGGCATTAATGATAAGATTATTCATCACACGCCATAGCTTTTCATAATCAGCATGTATAACATCCGGCGCATTGCTGTTTAAAATTACCTCCTGGTCTTTATCCAGCGCCATAAA
The DNA here is from genome assembly GCF_028288105.1 of Mucilaginibacter sp. Classification (GTDB taxonomy): domain Bacteria; phylum Bacteroidota; class Bacteroidia; order Sphingobacteriales; family Sphingobacteriaceae; genus Mucilaginibacter. Next base: position 6,454 of record NZ_JAQBOI010000139.1, read on the forward strand.
ACTAAGCAGGCGTGTACATTGCTCCAGCAGTTCGTTAAGGTTTACTTTCTCCTTTTTTAAATTTTGCTGCTGATCAAGATCAGTTTCCAGCAGTTCATTGATAAGTTCCAAACAATTTTTGCTCGAAACCTGCACCAGTTCAATTAATTCACGCGTTTCTGCCGTCAAAGTTTCATCGGGTTGCAGCATGGCTGTAATGGTATTAATGGCACCTATTGGGTTACGCAGGTCATGTGCTACAATTTTAATTACCCGGGCATAATCCTTGTTCATCAGTTCCAAGGCTTCCATGGTAGATTCCGACTGCTCAAACTGCACCCTTAATGCTTGCGCTATTTTTTGCGATCGTTTGCGGCTACGCCATAATATAATAATGATAATGAAGGTCATTATACATAATAACACAGCCAAAAACAAAAATAGCATCTGGTATTTTGACTGCGTACGGGCCGAGTTTAATTGCTGGTCTTTCAGCGCGTATTCTATATAATCCACCCCCGAGTTACTGCTCATCTTTTGCTGCTCGTCATGCAGGGCTACCAGTTGTTTACTGTAATTAAAAGCGGCGGCATTATCGTTTTTTGCGCTATAAAAATTGTACAGTATCCGGGTAAAATGCTCGGTATAAATGATATAATTCTTTTTCCGTGTAATTTCTAATCCCTGCAGGTAATAATTAACAGCCATAGCCGAATCGGTAGGGGCGTAAAAATCGCCCAGATTGGTGAGCAGGTCCAGCGAAAGATAATAAAGGTTGTAAGCGAGTGTTTTAGAAAGGGTCTGTTTTAATAATGCTATACCCTTGGCTTGCTCATTATTCTTGATATAGTTACGGGCAATTAACTGGTCAACAGCCAATAATAAACGGCTATCCTTATACTTAAGGCCAATTTTCCGGGCCCTGTCAATGTACACCTGTACCGAATCTTTGGGGATACTATCAGGATATTGCAGCACATAATCATAATAAACTAACGACATTATAGAGTCTTGCCTTAGCTGGCGGCCCTGGTCAACGGCCTGCTTATAATGAAGGATCGCTTTTTGATCGTTACCCATTTCCTGATACACCATTGCAATATTTATAAGAGTTTGCACCACATTGGCCGAATCATGCAGGGCAAGGTAACGGATGCGGGCATCATTATAATACCGCATTGCCAGCTGCAGGTTACCTTTCATATCATAAACTATACCCAGATTATTAGCGGCATCGGCCATGCCGCGGGGATACACCAGCCTGTCGGCAATTGCGCGGGCCTTTTCTGTATAAAATAGGGTGGTATCTACATTTTCTTCGTATGATAGCATGCCCAGCCTGTTCAAAGCATCCACATAGCGTAAGCTATCATGTATAAATGGTAATTGTTGCTGTAGTTTTCTAATATTCTCTGTTTGAGCATCACAAACAGCACACAACATTATCAATAAGGCACATAGTATAGGCTTTTTTCCCATAGAAAATTATCTTAATCTAAGATACACATCAGCGTAGTCCAATTTAATAAGAAATACTAATGATACAATGCGTCGAAGCTGTAAAAGACAAATAAGAATATTTATTGCGGGGTATACGAAAACTGACAAACAGAGTTGTGTTTATTTGCACATACAGAGGGTGTTGGCAAGTAGTGTGCGCACCATATCATTTGCCGGAACGTATTGATTTTAGTGCTGATCATTTAAGCATTAAAGGAACCACAAATTATGCCTTTTTCAAAGTGATCACCGTGATCTCTGGCCAGATACCCAGGCGGCCCTTGAAACCTAAAAAACCGAAACCCCGGTTAACATATAGGTATTTCCCATTTTGCTCATATAGGCCGGCCCATTGCGGGTAAATGTATTTAACAGGGCTCCATTGAAAGCCGAAGAGTTCGATGCCGAATTGCATGCCGTGCGTATGCCCGGCCAGCGCCAGATGGATATGCTTTAAATGCTCCAGCGTTTTCGCTTCCCAGTGCGAAGGGTCATGCGACATTAAGATCTTGAATGCATCATCCGGCACATTCTCTGCCGCTTTGGTTAGGCTGCCATATTTATGAAAGCCGCCCTTGCCCCAGTTCTCTACACCGATAAGGGCAATGGATTGCCCGCCTTTTTCAATCTTAACCGCCTCATTTAACAACAAATTAAAACCAATTTCCTGCTGTACCTTTTTTAGGCGGTTAAGGTTGGCATATTTAGCTTGTTTGCTGCCCCACTTAATGTAGTCGCCATAATCATGATTGCCTAAAACCGAATATTTGCCAAAAGGAGCTGTTAATTTTGAAAAGGTATCTTTCCAGGGATCCATTTCGTCCGCCTTGTTATTTACCATATCCCCGGTAAACAGTAACAGGTCACTCTTTTGTTTATTAACTAAAGCAATACCTTTTTCCACGCCACTTTTGCTGGTAAAACTACCTGCATGAATATCAGATAATTGGGTGATGGTAAAACCGTCAAAAGCCTGGGGCAAATCAGGAAATTCCAGCATTGTCCGGTGTACCTTATAATGATGCCTACCGCCGCTCATTCCATAAATAAGGCTGAAAAAAGGTACGGCTGCCACAAAAACCGCTAATGCACTAACCCATATCTCCCTGGGTGGGAAATGCCGAAAGAACCTTGTAATATCCTCCAGAAACAGTATTGGAAAGGCGAAAATTTTGGGGACAATAGTAAGCAGCGTTAGCGCCATTAGCCAGGTAATGAGGTTGGCCGGTGACTGTTTGGCACTACGCAAACCTATGAGGTAGATAAAGCCTACCACCAACAAGATATCTCCCAGCCAATAAGCATGTAGTATAATTTCGTTTGCTGTAAGTGTTTGAACCGCCTCAAAGAAATAAATATCGGCTACGAACCAAACAAACAGCATAAAAGGTAAGCGCTTTCCCATTATTAATGCAGGCCTAAAGATAAATTGTTTTGACCGCTATACAAATAGACGATTAAGCGGCCTAATTATTTTAAATAATGCAGATCAAAGCAAAATATATTTGGTAAGGATAGAACATAACTTGGTTAATAAGGTTAGAACAAGGCTTGGTTAATTATAACCGCCAGAATGATTTAATGGCAGGCTAATATAAAAAACGCTGCCTTTTTCCGGTTCACTTTTGATGGTAAAACTCCCATTATGTTTTTTAATGATCTCGGATGCGATATACAATCCCAATCCTACTCCCTGGTAATTCATAGCCGTTTTGCTTACCCTATAAAAACGCTGGAACAATTGATCGATATCTTCCTTGGCTATACCTATTCCAAAATCCTGCACCTCTACTACAATGTGCCCGGCTTCAATTTTTGCATTTACCATAACCCGGTTCGCATTAGGGGAATATTTAATGGCGTTATTCAACAAGTTGATCAGTACCTGTTCTATCCTGAACTGATCGCCCGCATACAAAATGTCGATAGAATTTTCGAGCAGGATCTCGTGTTTATCCGAGATGAGTTGTATGTTAGAAATGCTGTTGGTAAGCGCGTCTGAGAAATAGAATGCAGCAATATTAAGGTCTATTTGCCCGGAATTGATCTTGGTAACGTCTAACAGATCCTCTATCAGTTTTTCCAGGCGTTTAATGCTATGGTTGGCATTCACAATAAAAGGATAAGTTTTATGATCTTTATCTGTTTTTTGCTGCATGAGCTGGTTAATGGCTTTAATATTGGTTAGCGGCGTCTTAAATTCATGACTAACCATATTAAAAAACTCATCTTTTTTTGCTTCTGCTGCAGCCCTTCTTTCTTTCTCTTGTTTTTGAATCAGCACTTCCCGATTGGCAATGATCAGCTCGGCGGCACGTTTGCCTCTTTCCTCATCCTGAAAGTCAAGTTCTTTAAGTGCTATAATTAACTCGGCAGCGCGTTTTTCTTTTTCCTCATCCTGAAAATCGAGTTCAATATTGGCGATGATAAGTTCGGCCGCACGCTTTCCTTTTTCCTGGTTTTGATAAACCAGTTCTTTATTAGCAATGATAAGTTCTGTTGCCCGCCTTTCCTTTTCCAAATTTTGAAAAATGAGTTCTTTATTAGCGACTATTAGTTCGGCAGCCAGCTTTTCCTTTAACCGGTTTTGTAAAACCAGTTCTTTGTTAGCTATAATGAGTTCGGCGGCCCGCTTTTCCTTTTCCTCATTTTGAAAGATCAGCTCCGTATTGGCTAATATCAGTTCGGCGGCGCGTTTTTCCCGCTCGCGGTTTTGTATATCCAGTTGGGTATAAGCAATAACCAGTTCTGCTGCCCGTTTTTCTTTTTCAGAATTTTGATAAACCAGTTCTTTATTAGCTATAATGAGTTCGGCGGCCCGCTTTGCCTTCTCCTCATTTTGAAAATCCAGTTCCTTGTTCGCAACGGTCAACTCCCTGGCGCGCTGCATTTTTTCTTCGTTCTGAAAATCCAGTTCTATATTAGCAACGATCAGTTCTGCTGCCAGTTTCCCTTTCTCTTTATTCTGAAAGTCAAGCTCAATGTTAGCGAGGTCTAATTCGGCCGCCAGTTTTTCTTTTTCCTGTTGAGCAATAACGAGCTGATGGGCTAAATTCTTTGTATCCATAATGGTTGCCGAACAAGCCGGATCTAATAAAGATGATTTAAGTTGCTTAGTTTAAGGAATAGGTATTGTGCAATGATACTCTTTAAAATTTCTAAATTTTTAATAAGTTTCGCTTCAACAGGCATTAACCAGCCAGTCGGGTGATTTTTAAATGGGTGGCATATAACAATTCTAACCTGTCTTTTTTAATGGGTTTCGATATAAAATCCCTTACAAATGAATATTGTTTTGCTCTTAATTTTTCCTCGGGACATATAGAAGAGGATAGAATATAAATGCCTATATATTTTTTAAAAGAGAGATACAACCGCTCAAATTGTTCCAGGAAATTCCAGCCGCTAAATCCCGGCATATTAAGGTCTAAAAATATAATATCAGGCAGCTCTACAGTATTTGTCCGGTTTTCATTTAAAAAGTCAATTATTATCTGCCCGCCCAACGCGTGCGATGCACGGGGAAACAGATCGTAGCGATCAAACAATCTCTGCATAATCAGGTGTTCCATCGGGTTGTCATCAATCATTACCAGCTTGCACATAGGTTGAATATTAGTATCTGAAAATCAATAAGGTACAATAACCGCTCCAGTAAGTGGTAAAATATTTTATTCTTGTAAGTTGTTACACAAATAAGAATAATAACGCTCCTGTATAAGCTTTTGGCCCTTGCAGTTGTAACAAAAACAACGCCCGACTGTACTGAATAGCCATCAGAAAAAAGGGAAAAAGAGCGAACCGGTTAAAAGCTTGCGATTAACTGACAGTAAAAAACGACAGGTTTAAGGCAATAAAACGGATATTTGCGGGTTTCTTTTATATCGCCTTTGTTAAATGGATTTTGTTTTTCGTTACGTCTCCGTATGGTTTTTTCTTTACCTACTTACGCCGGGTTTTGCCCATGCTCAACAGCGCGTAGCCATTGATGATCAAACGGAGCAGCACATTTTTACTTTTAAAGAAATTGAAAGATTAGAAGATCCCGGTGGTAGCCTGTCTTTCGGCCAGGTAATAAGTCCTGCCTTTAACAAGCGCTTTAAAGCCAGCGCAACCAGTACCCCTCAAAATACCCGGCTTGACGGCGTTTACTGGTACCGGATAAAAATTGCCCACCAAACGGCCACCGATAAGGAATGGTTACTGGAGTTTTTTGATCAAACTATTGACCATATAACCGCGTACCTGCCCAATGGCAAAGGGGGCTATACCATTAAACGTTTGGGCGATGCCGAGGATTTTAGAAGCCGCGAATTCAGACACAAAAACTTTGAGATCCCAATAAAGCAATTTAATGGCGAGGGCGTGTACTACTTCAGGACAAGGTCTCACCAAACAGCAGATATCATTGTTGTGCTCCGGTCTGTCAATTGGTTTGTGCAGTATGCAAACGATGAGTATTTCTCATTTGGGATATTTTACGGTATGATCCTGATCTTCGGGTTTTATAACCTGCTCATGTTTGCTGCGGTAAGGTTAAGGCAATACCTGTATTATATGCTTTACTTGTTTAGCATAGGCTTATATGAGATGTGTACCGATGGGCTGGCGTTTCAATACCTGTGGCCTTCCAACCCCGCGTTTAACCAGTATGCCTTTGCCATAGCGCTATGCCTAATAAGCACATTTTGTTTGCTTTTTACCCGTGCGCTGCTGCATACCCGAACAAATGCCCCGCTTTTAGATAAGGTTATAGTGACCACTATAATAGTAAGGATAGCCTTCTTCTTTTTCTGCTTTGTATTTAACAGAAGCTTATTCAATTATAAATTTATAGAGTTCATACCGCTCTTGCTGGCTTTTAGTACCGGTGTTGTGGTGTATTTAAAAGGCTATCGACCCGCGTTTTATTTTGTGATAGGTTATGGCTGTCTGTGCTTCGGTTTCACTTACAAAATTCTGATCATGCTGCATTTAGACTGGCTAAACTTTGGTGCCATCACCTATTACAGCCTCACCATTAGTTTTATTGCAGAAATGATTTTTCTGTCGCTGGCAATCGCGGCGCAGGTAAGCGGGCTTAAGCGTACCAAAGAAAAAGCCCAAAGGCGCATGATAACCGAGATGAAAAAAAGCCGGGATTTGCAACATACGTTGAATAAAGAATTGGGGCACCTGGTAGACCTGCGCACAAGGGAATTACAGGAGAAAAGCGCGGTTGTGGAAGCGCAAAACCTCGCGCTCGCCCAAAATAACGAGATATTAGTTAAGCAGGCCGAAGAGATCTCGAGGATGAATGTGCTGCTGGAAAAAGATAATGAAGAGCTGCATACCAGTGTGGTGGAGGTTACCCGATCGCGCATTATGTCGGAAGAGGTAGACTTTGAGGAGTTCAGTAAGATCTATCCGGATAACGAAAGCTGTTTTGCCTACCTGGCCAACCTGAAATGGGCCGATAGTTACACCTGCCGCAAATGCGGTAATGATCATTGGTTTGCCGGGCATACCCCTTACAGCCGGCGTTGTGCTAAATGCGATTACGATGAGTCTGTAATTGCCCATACCATTTTTCAACACTCACGGATACCCATTACCAAAGCTTTTTATCTGTTGTTCCTGATGTACTCCAGCAAAGGGAAGATCTCCTCGCATAAACTATCCGGGATATTAAACATCAGACAAGGCACTTGCTGGTCTTACAGTACTAAGATCAAAAAGCTAATGGACGATAAAAAGAAAGAGTTAAAGCGGGCAACTAAAGAAGGGTGGAGCAAATTAGTGCTCGAATAGCACCGGGTAAGTTGCCCATATTGCCATGGTATTGTAACAATTTTGAGCCACAACGAGGGTGTTTATGCGTATCGTTATGCTAATGGCCAAAGGCTTTGGCTATTACTTTATCCCTTGATTATCAGTACATATTTTCTGTTTCAAACAACGGCGTCTATCCGTATCAAACGTTTCGTAACGTGTTATTTATCAGATAATTATCTGCTTATTTGACTTGCTAATAAGAAGTATTGCATTCAAATTTGTCTCATCATTATATGCACTCTCTGCAGTAATGAAACCAAGTTTCACAAACCAATTCAAAAAATTATGCAAAAACGAATTACTTTATTCTGTGCGTTTTTATTGGCTACTGTTTTTGCCTATGGGCAAAACATTACCGTAAAAGGTACAGTAAAAGACCAGAAGGGGGAGACCCTTCCAGGCGTAAGTGTTAGGGTAAAAGATAGTGATGCCGGCGTCGCAACAGATGCCAACGGGGCTTTCAGTATCAGTACCGCATCTAACAGCACATTGATCTTTTCCTATATCGGTTTCGCCACTAAGGAGCAACCGGTATCCGGACAGACAGAAATTAACATTGTACTTGCCGAAGGTAACAGAGCCCTTAACGAGGTTGTTGTTGTAGGTTACGGTACACAGCGCAAAGGCGATATTACAGGCGCTGTATCAGTTATTGGGAAAAAGGATCTCGATCAACGACCGAATACCCAAATTGGTAACCTGATTGAAGGTAAAACAGCCGGTGTACAGGTGGTATCGCCATCTGGTAGCCCATCGGCAACCCTAAGTATCAAAATACGTGGTACAAACTCCATTAACGCAGGAAGCAGCCCGTTATACGTTATCGATGGCGTGCCTGCTCAAGACACCCGTTCACTAAATCCGGCTGATATCGAAAGCATATCTGTACTAAAAGATGCTTCGTCTGCAGCTATATATGGTGCGCAGGGTGCAAACGGTGTTGTTTTGATCACTACCAAACGTGGTACCACCGCAAAACCTAAGGTTGAATTCTCTGCTTACTACGGCTTTGCATCTGTAAGGAAAAAACTTGATGTACTAAACGCCGATCAGTACCACCAACTGGCTACAGAATTAGGTTACAGCACCGACTGGACAAAATATACTGCAAACAACGATTGGCAGGATGAGATCTTCAGATCAGGTTCATCACAAAACTACCAGTTAGCTATATCGGGCAAAAATGAGGGTACCAGCTATTACATATCAGGTGGCTATGCAAAGCAATTGGGTGTAGTTCAAAGCTCGGAAATGGCACGTGCCAATTTTAAAGTAAACCTTGATCAAAAAGTAAATAATTGGTTAACCGTAGGTACCAATGTTGCTTATACCCGTTACAACGATGTAAGCATTACCGATGATACCAACGTTAACGGCGGAGGTGTTTTGTTAGGTGCGTTAACTACGCCGCCAAACATCGGCATATTTAATGCCGATGGCACTTATACCGCTAACCCTTTCCAGCAATGGGAAAACCCACTGGCCAGCCTTTATGGTTCAACAAGGCCGTATAAAAACCAACGTTTATTGGGTAACGCTTACGGCGAAATAAAATTCACACCTGATTTAAAGTTCAGAAGCAGCCTGGGTATTGATTACATTAATGCGGTAAGCGATTATTTCCTTGATCCGTATTTAACTTCATACGGCCGCCAAAACAATGGTATTGCACGTAACGAGACCAACTTAACCAATTACTGGATCTCTGATAATACCTTAACCTACACCAAAAAATTAGGTAAACATAACTTTAACATTTTGGGTGGTTTTGTTGCACAGAAATACCGTTACGAGAATACATACATCCAAACTACCGGTTTCTCTGGTAATACCATCCCAACAACTAATGCCGGTTCGGTTATAGGTTCGGCTTATAATAACAAGTCCGAGAAATTTAACAACTCCATTATTGGCCGTGTTAATTATGATTATGCAGGCAAATACCTGTTCACTGCCAACTTCCGCGCCGATGCTTCATCGGTGTTTGGGCCAAATACACGTTGGGGTTATTTCCCGTCGTTCTCGGCAGGTTGGAGACTATCTGAAGAAAGCTTCCTGAAAGATGTTACTGCCATTAACGACCTGAAATTAAGAGCAGGTTACGGTATAGTAGGTAATGATCAAATAAGCACTACTAATTATTACTCTTACTTAGGTGGCGTAGGCAGCGGTGCAAATTACATTATCGGTGGTAATATCCAGCCGGGTAATTACCCATCTTCAATTGAAAACAGGAACCTTAAATGGGAACAAACCAAGCAAACCAACATTGGTATTGACTTGACCGTTTTAAACAACCGGCTTACCTTTTCTGCGGATGCTTATATAAAAGACACAAAAGACCTGTTACAAACTTACCCGGTACCAAGATCAACAGGGTTTGATTTTGCACTGAAAAATATAGGTACACTGCGTAACAAGGGTCTGGAATTTTTAGTAAGCTCAAAAAATATCGTGCAAAAAGATTTCCAATGGAGTACAGATTTCAATATTTCATTTAACCGTAATAATGTTACCGCTCTTTATGGTCAGCAGTATTTCTTAAATACCATTGCCGGGCGCAGCGAGGCTTCGTTAGTAACCGAAGGAAAGCCGCTTGGTGTATTTTATGGATACGTTTACGAAGGTGTTGATCCGCAAACAGGAAATGCATTATACCTTACAAAAAGTGGTGAGAAGAGTAGCAGCCCAACTGCAGATGACCGTACCATTATTGGTAACCCCAATCCCGATTTTATTTACGGTTTAACCAACACATTCAGCTACAAAGATTTCAGCTTTACGGTGTTCCTGCAAGGTTCGCAGGGTAACGATATATTTAACGCTACCCGTATTGAAACGGAAGGTATGACAGGCCCGCAAAATCAATCGACCGCGGTATTACGCCGCTGGACCACACCAGGCCAGATCACCGATATCCCTAAAGCATCTGTAAACAATACCGATAACTCAAGGATCTCAACCCGCTTTGTGGAGAATGGATCATACCTGAGGGTGAAAACAGCCACGTTGAGCTACAATTTGCCTAAAACAATTGCAGCAAAATTAAGGCTGGCCAGCATCAGGTTTTATGCAACCGGCGAAAACCTGTTCACATTTACCAAGTATTCCGGATTTGACCCCGAAGTAAATGCATTTACATCAGGTAGTTCTGCAAATACAAACGGTGGTTTTGGTATAGATTACGGAACCTATCCACAAACAAGGAACTTGATTTTTGGTTTAAACGCTTCTTTTTAATACGTAAAAAAATGACAACAAAATATATTTTTAGATACGCCCTGGCTGCCTCACTGGTGGTTAGTGCAGCATCCTGTAAAAAATCGCTCGACCTGCAGCCTATATCCGATGCTACGGTTAACAACTCATACAATACCGCATCACAGGCAGAAGCAGCCTTAGCGGGTGCTTACAACACTTTTGTATCATCAGATTACTACATCTGGGATAATATTTACACAAGCGATGTAAGGTCTGATAACCATTATGCAGGTGGTGATAACCCCGATTTCTTTCAGTACGATAACCTTACGTTAACTGCCACTAATAGTAAAGTATATGGCGACTGGAGCAACCTTTACAATGGGATATTGAAGGCAAATACGGTTATTCAGCGTGTGCCATTAATTACCGACCCCAGCTTAGCTGCGGACCGCAAGGCGCAGATAGTAGGCGAGGCCAAATTTCTGCGTGCTTATCACTATTTTCAACTGGTTAAAAACTGGGGCGGTGTGCCACTGGTTATAGCACCGGTAACTACTACTGATCCGGCCGATATTAATGTACCACGTGCTTCTGTGGCCGATGTATACAACCAGATCATCGCCGATCTTACAGATGCCGCGGGCGTATTGCCGGATACTTATGGCGATGCAAGTGTGAACAAAGCCCGTGCAACCAAAGGTGCGGCCAACGCGTTATTGGCAAAGGTATACGCACAAAAGCCAGATCGTGATTACAATAAAGTGCTTACTTACGCCGATGCGGTAATAAGCAGCCCTGCCGGTTATGCACTGGTGAGCTATAGCGATCTGTTCGACAATAACCATTATAACAACTCAGAGTCGATACTGGAAGCACAGTTCAATGGTACAACTATAGGCAACTGGTCGCCATCATTATTATTGCCGCCATCTATAACAAGTACCACCTGGAGGAAATTTATAACCCCATCAAAAGATCTGGCCAACGCGTTTGACAGCGAAGGCGATGTGGTTCGTAAAAACCAAACCATGCTTTTTGAAGCAGCCCCCTGGGTTGATGAATATTGGTCTGCAACTGTTAACGGTGTTATCCCTTTCCCATACAAACAACGTAACCTGGTAAACGGTAACAGTACCAGCAGGCAATATATGCTACGATTAGCAGATATTATTTTACTAAAAGCAGAGGCTTTAAATGCGCTTGGCCGTACTGGTGAAGCCGCTACCGAAGTAAACAAGATCCGCACACGTGCGGGCTTAGGAATTACGCCTGCGGCAACGCAATCTGCAATGGCCCTTGCTATTGAAAAAGAACGACGCTTAGAATTTGCACAAGAAGGCCAGCGCTGGGATGACCTGGTAAGGTACGGCAGGGCAGAAACGGTAATGAATGCCTTGAACGAAACCAACCTGATTACCGGCCAAAAAGTAAATTATAACATGACAGCTCAGAAGGAGTTGTTGCCAATTCCGCAGACAGAACTTAACCGTAATCCGGCTTTAACACAAAATCCCGGGTATTAATAAAAAAGGCGGGAAGGCATTCCCGCCTTTTTTATATTAAATTTATTACAAAATTAAAACCACTCTTACCTTGAAATCAATATTTGTAACCATACTACTGCTTACCGCTTTTAGCAGTGGGGCTATTCAGGCGCAGGAAAAAGCGGCGCGTAAACCATTGAAATCTTCAAAAGTAACTGTCTGGCTCACCAAGCCCGATAGGTCGGCTTTATTGGAGAAACAGGCTACACCGCTAGCTTTTAGCAGGGTAAATAATAACTATCCCACCATTACTATAGATGAAAGCCAAAAATACCAACAGATAGATGGCTTTGGCTTTACACTTACCGGGGGCAGTGCCGTGCTTATAAATAAATTGCCACTACAGGCCAGGAAACATTTGCTAAACGAGCTTTTTTCGACCAAAGGAAATGGCATTGGCGTAAGTTATCTTCGCATCAGTATTGGCGCATCTGACCTTAACAGCGAGGTTTTTACTTATGATGATGTCCCTGCGGGCCAAACGGATGTTAAACTAAGCAAGTTTAGCTTAGCAAAGGATGCTGACGTTATTTCGCTGTTAAAGGAGATCTTAGCTGTTAATCCTCGCATTAAAATATTAGGTAGCCCATGGACAGCGCCGTCATGGATGAAAACCAATGAGTCATCAAAAGGTGGATATCTAAAACCGGAATATTACCAGGTTTACGCGCAATACCTCACAAAGTATATCCAGCTGATGAAAGCGGAGCACATCAACATAGATGCGATTACACCGCAAAACGAACCGCTTAACCCCAAAAATAACCCAAGTATGGTAATTGAAGCGGCACAGCAAGCAGAGTTTATAAAAACCAATCTGGGCCCCACATTTAAAGCGGAAGGCGTTAAAACCAAGATCATTACTTATGATCACAATGCCGACCGCCCGGATTATCCTTTGGATATTTTAAAAGATCCGGAAGCCCGGAAATACGTAGACGGCTCGGCATTTCACTTATATGGTGGAAAGATTGAAGCACTTACAGAAGTACACAATGCCTATCCGGATAAGAATATCTATTTCACGGAACAATGGGTAGGCGCCCCGGGCGATTTTGCAAGCAATTTAAACTGGCACATTAATCAGCTTATTATAGGCGCTACACGCAACTGGTCGCGCAATGTACTGGAATGGAACTTAGCCGCAGATGCAAGCTATTCGCCGCATACACCCGGTGGCTGCACAGAATGTTTGGGCGCTATCACTGTAGAAAATAATATTACCCGCAATGTTGCGTATTATATTATTGGCCATGCTTCAAAATTTGTGCCTCAGGGTTCGGTACGCATTGCATCAAACATCAGCGGCGATTTTGTTAACGTTGCTTTCCGCACGCCGCAGGGCAAAAAGGTATTGATCGTCATAAATAACGGCAAAAATAAAGGCTCATTTAATATTAGTGATAAGGGCAAAGCAGTTGCTTACGAACTGGGTGCAGGCGCTGTGGGCAGTTTTGTTTGGTAACCTGTTTCTTCTGTTGAGGTAAATCGGCAACTGATTAAAAATACTGCGAGAATGGTATAGCTTAAAAATTAACATAAATTCATATATCATGAAAAACATAGCCCGTATAACCATGGCTGTAAGTATAGCAATTGCCGCTTTATTTACATCATCAGTAGCCTACACACAGCAGGCTGCTCCGGTTAAAAATATCGTATTGGTACACGGCGCATTTGTAGATGGTTCCGGATGGAGGCCGGTTTACGAGATCTTGGTGAGTAAAGGTTACCATGTGAGCGTTGTACAGCAGCCTTTAACCTCTTTTGATGCCGATTTGGCGGCCGTAAAACGTATATTAGACCTTCAAAACGGCCCCTGTATTTTAGTCGGTCATAGTTATGGCGGAGGTTTAATAACCGAAGCCGGTAATGACCCGCATGTGGTGGGGTTGGTTTATATAGCAGCACATGCGCCGGATAAGGGCGAATCCGAAGCAGACAATGGTAAGCGTATGCCTTCGGCTTACAAATCCCTGCAAAAGCCGGCTAACGGGTTCGATTACATAGGCCCGGCGCAGTTTCCTGCTGATTTCGCGGGCGACATTCCTAAAGAACAAGCGGAGTTTATGGCCAATGCGCAGATGCCAACAGCCGACCAGGTTTTTCATGCCATAATTCAAAACCCAGCCTGGCGAACTAAACCCAGCTGGTATATGGTGGCTAAAGCCGACCGCATTATTAACCCCGACCTGGAAAGGATGTATGCCAAACGTGCCGGCAGCCATACCACAGAAATAGAGGGGGCAAGCCATTCTGTATTTATGTCGCACCCCACAGAGGTTGCCCGTTTAATTATTGAAGCAGCAACCGGAAGCTCTAAATAGCATTGCAGCCATGTTAGCGCTTCGGTAGATCTTATATTTAATTTTTTACCATGCGTATGCCATAAACCGGGCCGGCGCTGTTGCCTTGTTTAGGTAATAATTTTATGCTGACCTTGTTCTTTCCTTTAGTTAGCTCGATTGGTATTTCGTATGAGATATCATAAAAACGGCTTTCTTTATACTTGTTCAGGTCCTCGGTAGTTAGCTTTACGTTATCGATAAGTATATCAAAAACACGGCCGCGGTTATCCATACCCCAGTAGGTGTTGATCAGTGTGTTTTTTTCGTTGGCATCAGTCTTCATATCAAAGGTAATAAAGCCCCCCTCGTTAGTAGAGCGCCATTTACGCTGATGGTCTTCACCATTAATGATCTTTTCGCCGGTAAAGTTATGGTCGCGTTCGGGCTGCATTTCTCCTACACGTAAAATATCGGTAGTGCGGGCTTCCAGCTCCCGGGCTTTTTTTCGGGCTTCGTCATACGCTTTTTGTTGCACCACCCAGGCATCAGGCGAAAATACATCCCAGTAAACAGAGTAATACTCATTTTTAGTTTGATTGAAGGGTATTAATTTAACATCGGCAGGCGGGGCAATATTAGCCGTACGGAAGCTCAGCTGGCTTTTATCAACCATCTGCAGCCACTTGTTAGGGTCAGTTTCGCTGGTTACAAATACAGGTACACCTTTTAAAGGATCGGGTTCGGTATCGCCCAAAACGCCGGCTAACAAAACCGGGCCGTAAAACAGCGCGCGGCGGTTAGCATTATCAGGCATTGATTCTGTATAAATACTTTCAGGAACAGTAAATTCAATCAGGTCGTTATTTTTCCAGGTACGGTTTACTACAAGGTAACCGGCACTATCCTTACTTACCTGGAGTGTTTTGCCGTTTACTTTAAGCACCGAACCGGTGGTCCATTTTGGTTGGCGGATGCGAATAGCAAGTTTTATAGGCTTTGTTACGCCAATAGTAAAAGTGATCTTATCGCTTTGGGGCAGGGTAGTTTCCTGTTTAATGCTGATGCCTTTATCCTTCCAGTTAAGCACCGATGGGATGAATAAATTAACGTATAAGCTGCCATCGCTACCGCGGAAATAAATACTCTCGTTATACTTTACATGGTTCTCCATACCCGAACCTACACAGCAGGTAAAGGAGGTAAACGGCGAACTGTATTCCTTTTTACCGCCCATACGCAAAGGCACAAAATAGCACATCATGCCATCGTCATGGTTTTGCGAGGCGAGTATATGGTTATAAAGCGCTTTTTCGTAATAGTCCATTAAACCTGCAGAGGGGTTAACCGCGAATAAGTGGCGGGTAAGTTTTAGCATGTTATAGGTATTACAGGTTTCGGTAGTGTTTTCGGTGAGTTTATCGTTAAGCTTGCGTGGCTCGCCCAGGTATTCGTAATTGCTGTTACCGCCGGTAACGTACGAGTGGTTGTTCACAACGGTTTCCCAAAAAAAGTTGGCAATAACCTGGTCTTTTTTATCCCCGGTGAGTTCATATCTGCGGGCGCTGGCAATAACTTTAGGTATTTGTGTATTAGAGTGTTTGCCCGGTAATACATCCTGTTTTTCGGCCAGCGGGTCAAGTATCCGGTTATCGTAGAATTTATATGACAGATCAAGATACTTTTTATTGCCCGTAAAGGCGTATAGATTTACAAATGTTTCGGCCATGCCGCCATATTCGCAGAATAGCATTTTCTGCAGTTGTTCATCATTCAGGTTTTTGATGGTTTCGCCTGTCCAGTTGGCTAAACCTTCGCTTATTATTAATGCCTGTTTATTACCACAATATAAGTAAACATCCAGCAGGCCTGCGAGAACCTTATGTACCGTATACCAGGGCGACCACCCGCCGTTAAGGTCAAACCCGCGCGAACGGATCTCGCCCGCGGCAACTTCGGCCCAAATGGTATCTTCTTTAGGAATGGCCCCTATATAGCCTGTTTTGCGTACTTTTTGGCACTCATCAAGTTCGCTCACTATGTAATTTGCTCGTTTTAAAAATTCTGCATCACCTGTAGATGCATAGTGCATAGCTATGGCAGACATATAATGCCCCAGGGTGTGGCCGGCCAATCCGGATGATTCCCAACCTTCATACTTAGCGCCTTTAGGCTTTAACCCCGAATGCGAGCGAAAATCAGAGAGCAACCTGTCAGGGTTAATTGATAGCAGGTAAGCTTCATCAGCTTTCATGGCAGTTTTAAAAGGCCCGTTAAGCAATTGCACCTGGTTTAAATTAAAGCTGTAAGCTTTTATTGGGGTGGCCATTTTTACCTTGATACGTGCGTCATTAAACTCCGGAACATAATTCTGGGCATTTATATCATTAGCAGTACCTATAATAATAAGTATATAGCAGGGCACCAATAGTAATCTTTTCTTCAGCATAATAGTTTTGTAAGCAAGTGAATGAGTGAGGTAAAATTAGAGTAAATAACATATCACTACTGTATCATAATTGGCTATTGATACCCGGATTTTAACTCATTTATATGTAATGCAGCTTGGGTAATATATTAACTGTTGTTAATATATTGCTATTACTGAGCAAATTACGGCTAACTCCCGGTTGGCAATGCCAATATCTTTATCCTAAAGTTTTATTAACCCCTAAAATAACTGGATATGGATTTTAAATGGCTACTCAAATTTGCGTGTCTTATACTATGCTGTACATTTACAGGAACGGTATACGCACAAACCACACAGCTGCGAGGTAAAATACTTGATGATGATAATGCACCTGTGCCCGGTGCTACAATCAAAGTAAAAGGAACCACAAATGCGGTAAGCAGCGCGGCAGACGGAAGCTTTTCGATAAGCTATAACCGTCCGTCGACATTAATTATAAGTTTTATAGGCTACACCACTAAGAATATAAACGTAACCAACGAAACCAATTTGGTTATAACCTTAGCTGCAGACAGGCAGGCCCTGGGCGAGGTTGTAGTAACGGCATTAGGTGTGAAGCGAGAGAAGCGAAACCTTACTTACAGTACACAAGAAATAAAAGGCGAGCAACTTACACAAACAAAAGAACCCAACCTGGTCAATGCTATTGCAGGCAAAGTTTCTGGTGTGCAGGTAACAAGTTCATCTGGCACGCCGGGGAGCTCTTCAAGGATAGTTATACGTGGCGGGTCATCCTTTTTTGGCGAAAACCAGCCGCTTATGGTAATTGATGGTGTGCCGGTTGACAATTCGGAAACGGGTAACCTTAATTCGGGCCCGGGAACTAACAGGCTGGCAGATATCGACCCTTCGATAATTGATAACATAAACGTATTAAAGGGTGCTGCTGCAACAGCATTATACGGCTCTAAAGGGGCCAATGGCGTTGTTATTATTACCACCAAAAATGGAGGGCTAAATAAAAAAGCAACCATTAACGTTTCATCCGATTTTTCGTTCGAGAAACCTTTGTTGCCACAAATACAAAGCAAATACTCGTTGGGAACCAACGGCGCTTATTTTGATGGTGAAAACCAAAAAACAAGTACCTCATGGGGAGCCCTGATGGATACGCTGGTAATTAACGGGCAACCTGCCAAAAAGTATAACCAGTCCGATTTGTTTTTTAGAACAGGGCATACTTATAATAATACGGTAAGTATAAATGGCGGCGGTGCCGCATCTACCTACTTAATATCTTATTCAAACCTTACACAGGACGGAACAGTACCTA
Organism: Mucilaginibacter sp.; assembly: GCF_028288105.1. Taxonomy (GTDB): domain Bacteria; phylum Bacteroidota; class Bacteroidia; order Sphingobacteriales; family Sphingobacteriaceae; genus Mucilaginibacter. The sequence continues at coordinate 24,526 of NZ_JAQBOI010000139.1, forward strand.
CAACATCTTTTAAAAGGAACACCATATTTGCCAAATATGGGGCAGAGATCCTTCCGAATTTGCATACCACGTTCCAGCTGAATTACGCTAACTCGAAAAACGACAGGATGCCGGAAGGATACGCCCTTGAAAGCCCGGTTTGGACAATATTTTCGGCGCCTATATCCTACGATATGCAGCCTTCTACCAATCCTGATGGTACGCAGCGTTTGTATCGGTTTTCGCGTAATAACCCTTATTGGGTGCTTGACAATATCAAAAATACATCATCAGTAAACAGGTTCCTGCCAACATTTACGGCAGATTACAAGCCTTTAAAATGGCTTACAATCACCGAGCGCTTTGGGGCAGATGTGTACACAGAAATGGCAAGGTACCGCGAGTCTACCCAATCGGTATCTAATCCAAACGGGCGTTTGGTTGATTATAACAACACCTTCAGGCAAATCAATAACGACTTAATTATTAGCGCCAACAAACAAGCCGGCGATTTTAATATAGATGTGTTATTGGGAAATAACATCATCTCGTCATACTCAGAAAATACATATGCTAACGGCGTGGGATTAACCGTACCGGGTTTATATAACATGAGCTCAGCATCGTCGGTTACTTATAGCGAAGCATCCTACCTACAGCGTAAAGTTGGGTTTTATCTGCAATCATCTGTAGATTATAAACGCTTCCTGGTATTATCCCTTACCGGCAGATATGATGGAAACTCGGTACTATCAACCGATAAAAACTTTTATCCATACGGCTCGGCAGCAACCAGTTTCATATTCTCAGAATTTTTTTCTGATAGCTTTAAGCAAATAATGAACCTGGGTAAAGTGAGGGTGTCTTACGGTACTGTGGGTAACGACGGCAGCATAGGCGCCTATAATTTATCAACGGCTTATGATAAGCAAACTATCCGGAATATAGCTTTCCCATATAGCGGGCAGGCGGGGTTCTTAATAAGTAATACGCTTGCTAATGCCACTCTTAAAAGCGAAAGGATCAACGAATTTGAAGTTGGTTTTGAGGCAGGCTTTTTTAATAACCGTATCAGTTTAGAAGCTTCCTATTTTAATAAGCAAACCATTGATGGGATCATCCCGAATGTAGCTATCGCGCCGTCAACCGGCTATAGCGCTACCAGTGTAAACTCTGCTAAAATGCGTAACAGGGGTATCGAAGTGTTATTGAACGCTACCCCGGTTAAAACGCAGGATTTCCGTTGGGACTTTACCTTAAACTTTACACGGATCCGCAACAAGGTGCTTGCTATTTACCAGGATCAAAAACAACTTAGCAATGGCTTTACATCTATTATCGTAGATCAGCCTTATGGGGTTATCTTCGGTACACGTTACGCACGTAATGACCAGGGCAAATTGCTAACTGATGATACCGGATTGCCGTTTGCTGATGCAGAACAGGGAATTGTTGGTAACATAAACCCAGATTGGCTTGGTGGTATGAACAACAATATCAGGTATAAACAATTTTCATTAAGCTTCTTCTTTGATGTTAAACAGGGTGGCGATATCCAAAATAATGTTGACGGATATGGCTATTTTTATGGAACACCTAAGGTAACAGAAAATAGGGGGCCGCGTGTTATTGACGGTATCAATGCTACAACCGGCCAGCCAAATACAGTATCTGTTAACGGGCAGGCCTATTACCAACGTATTAATGGTGTGCTGGAATCTGTGATTCAGGATGGCAGTTATATTAAGTTACGTAATGTAAGCATTGGTTATAGCTTTAAGCCGTCGTGGTTAGCTAAAACGCCTTTCAAATCGGCCTCGGTAGGTGTTACGGGTCGTAACTTGTGGATACATGCACCGCACTTTACCGGCGGCGACCCCGAAGTAAGTTCGTTTGGGGCAGCAAACGGATCGCAGGGAATCTATTCCTTCTCCACACCAACATCAAGGTCAATCGATTTTAATATTAAGTTCACCTTATAAGCTTTTGCTTATTGCAAATAAAGTAAACATGAAAAAATATATAATCTTACTAACAGTTACACTTACCGTATTTACGGGGTGTAAAAAATATATCGATGTGAATCAGGACCCTAACAGGCCTGTAAACGTAAGCGAGGCTTTAATACTCGCGCCGGTAGAAGTAGCTATATCACAAAACATACAGGCCGCCGGAGGTGGGAACCTGGCTATTATACTGCAGGAATATATGCAGGTGATAGCGCTGAACCAACCGCCGCCTAATGCAGGTACTTATTTAATGTATAACCAGGATATGGACGGCGATTGGTACAACTTTTACGTTCAATGCCTCAATAATCTGGTTATTTTAAATAAAAAAGCCGAAGCAAATAATAATCCTAATTATGCTGCTATAGCAAAAATATTAACCGCCTATTGCCTTGGCTCGGCTACTGATGTTTGGGGTGATATACCTTACACCGAAGCTTTTAACGGGATAGATAACTTAACACCTGTTTACGATTCGCAGGAGAAAATTTACCAAAGTATCCAAACCCTGCTTGACAATGCGATAGCAGATATCGCGAAGGATGGCGTCTTAAAGCCGGCTGGCGATGATTTCTTTTATGGGGGTGATATGCCTAAATGGCAAAGGCTTGCTTATACGTTAAAGGCACGTTATTATATGCATTTAACTAAAGCGCCCGGCCATACAGCGGCAGCACAAGCACAACTTGCACTTACCGCACTTGAAAAAGGAATGGCAAGTAACGATGATGACTTAAAGATGGGATTTACCGGTGCAGCCGGTGCAGAAAACCCATGGCAGCAAAACTTTCTTCCAGGTTCTACGCTGGTGCTGGCATCTACGGTAGTAGAAGGTTTTAAACAACGCAGCGACCCCAGATTATCAAAAATGGTAGCACCTGCAAAAGAAACAGGCTTATACACAGGCAGAGAGATAGGAATTGATGGTATTGGTAGTTTAGAATCTTATTCATTAGGAGGTCCCTTTTATGCCAATGCAAGCTCAAACAACTACATTTTCAATTATTCCGAAGCGCTGTTTTTAAAGGCGGAAGCTACCCTTATTACATCGGGCGTTAGCGCTGCCCAACCTATTTATGTTGATGCAGTTATGTCGCATATGACCAAGCTTGGCATAGGTACTACCGCTGCAAATGACTATATCACCGCAAGGGGCGCATTAACAGCCGGCAATGCCCTGCAGCTGATCATTGAAGAGAAGCAGATAGCGAATTACCTTTCGATGGAAAATTATACAGATTGGCGGAGAACGGGCTTCCCGGTATTGACCAAGGTGAAAAATGCATTATCAGAGATCCCGCGCCGGGTATTGTATCCTCAAACAGAGATCATCGCTAATTCGCAGCCGCAACAAACTGCAAAGTTAACTGATAGGGTATGGTGGGATGCGCAGTAATGTATGCATCATGGCAGCTACTACCTGGCAAGCCATATTGATAATATAATGCTATAATCTGCTAAATAGCGGCATTATTACTTTTAAGCGATGAGCTAATTTTGAACAAATAATAAAATATGATAAAATTTGATTGGAAAGGTGTTTTCCCGGCAGTAACAACAAAGTTTACGGCAAATGACGAACTGGATTTTGAAGCCTTTGATAAGAATTTAAACGCGCAGATAGAAGCTGGTGTAAACGGCATTATATTAGGCGGATCGCTGGGGGAAGCCAGTGTTTTAAGCGATGAAGAAAAATTCGCGTTACTTACGCATACCATTAAATTTGTTGGCGGGCAAATACCTGTTTTATTGAATATTGCCGAGCAAACCACCAAAGCAGCTATTGCACTTGCCCAAAAAGCATTGGATTTAGGTGCCGATGGTTTAATGGCATTGCCACCAATGCGGTATAATGCCGATACCTATGAAACGCTTAACTATTTCAGCGCCATAGCCAAAAGCACGCCTTTGCCTATTATGATATATAATAACCCGGTTGATTATAAAATAGAGGTTACCCTGGATATGTTTGAAGAGCTTGCCGCTTATGATAATATACAGGCGGTAAAAGAATCGACCCGTAACATATCAAACGTTACCCGTATGATCAACCGCTTTGGCGATAGGTTTAAAATTATGACCGGGGTTGACCCTTTAGCTATGGAAAGCCTTGTAATGGGCGCGCATGGCTGGGTGGCCGGTTTGGTTGATGCCTTCCCTAAGGAAACGGTTGCTGTTTACAGGCTGGTAAAAGCCGGGCGAATTGATGAGGCATTGGCTATATACCGCTGGTTTTTACCCGTTTTAGAGCTGGATATACACCCTAAACTGGTGCAGTATATTAAGCTGGCCGAAGTAGCAACAGGCATTGGTACCGAAACGGTACGCGCGCCACGTTTAGCCCTGCGGGGTGCAGAGCGTGCGCAGGTACAAAAAATTATAGACGATGCATTGGCTGTACGCCCGGTTTTACCTGCGGGTAGCTGGGGGAAATTAAGTGAAGTAACAGCATAGTTCAACCATTAACGAAGCCAGAGAGTGTATTTCTGTTGATTCTTTTGCTTCTGATAGGTTTAGGTTAATAATTACACTGCAAAACACAAGGCTGCCAAATAATATTTTGGCAGCCTTGTGTTTTTAACATTTATTTGGTTGTGTTTTTCACCAAATCACATCAATATTATCAAATACTACCCATATTTTACCCTAATTAGTATTACGTGTTGGTATTTAAAGTTAAATAATTGTAAATTGTACACATATTAATTCTGCCACACATGAAAGTACTACAATTTACAATACCGGTAGCACACGATAAAAGTGTGATTGCAGAGCAGGTTAACCTGCCGCATCATTATCCTTACCTGCACCGTCACCAGGAGGCGCAGATCACCTGGATCCAGGAAGGGGAGGGGACTTTAATAGCAGGCAATAATATGCATGCTTTTGGCCCCGGCGATATATTTTTATTAGGGGTTAACCTGCCGCATTTATTTAAAAGCAATCAGGAGTATTATCAGCCAGATAGCACCTTGCGGGCAAAAGCGATAACCATCTTCTTTAATCCGGATGGCCTGCTTTCGTCTATGTTTGAGCTGCCCGAAATGAAAGCGTTCAAGATCTTTATTCAGCAGCACCAGCAAGGGTTTAAAGTGCCCGAAGAGTATTCACACAAAATATCGCAGGCTATGTATTCGGTTAAAAAGGCCAAGGGCTGCGATCAACTCATCGCTTTCTTTAACCTGCTTAAAAACCTGCATATGATGAATGCCAGGCTCGGCCCGCTGTCTGCCTTTGGTAGTTTCCCGGGTATTACCGAAAATGAGGGTATCAGGATAGGGAATATCTACAATTTTATAATGCAAAACTACAGCGAATCAATAACGCTGGAAGATGTTGCAAAAGCGGCCTACATGACACCCGAATCATTTTGCCGGTACTTTAAAAAACATACCGGGCATACCTTTATATCATTCCTTAATGAGATGCGTATTAACGAGGCCTGTAAAAAGCTTACCGAGCATAAGTTTGCAAGTATTTCGACAGTAGCTTACAACTGCGGCTTTAAAAGCATTAATAACTTTAACCGCGTGTTTAAGTATTTAATAGGCAGCTCGCCGCGCGAGTATCTGGATAGTTATAATAACAACGTAAGCAATCTTACGAGGGTAGCAAGCTAACGCGATCTAAAAATAATCAGTTTCAAATTTATATAGCCGGACAAGCCCCGGCCGGCCAACCTTATTGTTTTTTTATGAATAAACACACACTATTTTCCGTTCCGGTATTTTATAACGGGCTGTATAAATGTCTTTTTGTTTTAATGCTGGCAGGTTACAGTCCGCTTGTTTTCGCGCAAAACACGGTTAATACAGCCGCTATTTATGAACAAGCCAGCGAAATGTCGGGCAAGATCATTCAGTACAACCAGGATGTAGATGCTATAGCAGATTTTTATTCACCATACACCACCAATGATCGTACGGAGTATCAACGCAGGCAACAGGCGCTTAATTCGCCGCAGCAGCGTAAAAGATTGGTTGAGCTTAATAACGATTATCTTAAACAACTGGCCGGTGCCAATTTTGATGCGTTAAGTATCTATGGTAAGGTTGATTATATTCTGCTGAAAAAGGAGATCAATTTTGGGCTGCTCGATCTAAGTAAGGAAGAAGAAAAATACAACAGTGTTAAAAGTTACATCTCCTTCGCCGATCCTATTTACGAGTTGGAAATGAAACGCCGCCGGGGCGGCAGCATGGATGCGCAAAAGGTAGCCCAGCAATTGAACGCTATTATTAAACAAATAAAAACAGATTCGGCAACGGTTAAAAAAGCAGCGTCAATAGATATGCCTTTAGCCAAAATGGCACAGTCTGCCGTTATTGGTCTGCGCGACCGTTTAAGAAGCACCTGTAATTTCTATCTGGGTTATGATCCGCAATTTACGTGGTGGGTAGCTGCTCCATACAGATCATTGGATAGCAGCCTCACACGCTACAGTAAACTCCTGATTGGTGCCGGAAAAGTATTAAATACCACACAAAAACCAGATAGCAGTGGCATAAAGGGTGTACCTATTGGCCGTGATCAGTTAATAAAGCAATTGCAAGCCGAACTGATCCCTTACACCCCTGAAGAACTTATTACGCTCGCCAATAAGGAATTTGCCTGGTGCGATAAAGAAATGCTTAAAGCATCAAATGAAATGGGTTTTGGTAACGATTGGAAAAAAGCCCTCGAAAAAGTAAAGAACAGTTACGTAAAAGTAGGGAAACAACCCGAACTGATCGTAAAGCTATATAACGACGCTATCTCTTTCATAAAAGAGCGGGATATGATCACAATACCACCACTGGCCGAAGAAACCTGGGGAATGGTGATGATGTCGCCCCAAAGACAGTTGGTGAACCCATTTTTTACCGGTGGTAAAGAGATCAGCATATCATACCCTACTAATACAATGAATACGGAAGATAAACTAATGAGTATGCGCGGCAACAACCCTTATTTTTCGAGGGGCACGGTGCAACATGAGTTGATACCTGGGCATAACCTGCAATACTTCATGAATAGTCGTTACAAGCCGTATCGCCGGGATTTTTCTACGCCATTTGCTATCGAAGGCTGGTCGTTATACTGGGAGCTGTTGTTGTATGATAAAGGTTTTGCCAAATCGCCTGAGGAAAGGGTAGGGATGTTATTTTGGCGGATGCACCGTTGCGCGCGTATTATTTTTTCGCTTAACTATCACTTAGGTAAATGGTCGCCACAGCAGTGTATTGATTTTTTGGTTGACAGAGTGGGCCATGAAAAGGCCAATGCCGAGGGTGAGGTGCGCCGCTCATTTGTAGGTGGCTACAGCCCGCTTTACCAGGTAGCTTATTTGGTGGGAGGCTTGCAACTTTTTAGCTTAAAGAAAGAATTGGTTGATAGCGGTAAAATGACCCTCAAACAATTTCATGACACCGTAATAAAAGAGAACCTGATACCCGTAGAACTACTTAGGGCAACGTTAACAAATCAAAAGCTCGATCGCGATTTTACCACGCAGTGGAAGTTTTATAATTTTAGCAAGTAACACTAAGCATATATGGGTAGTTAATGGGGCAGCGCACTTAATCGCACATCTTAAACATTAAAGCCAGCAAAAATACATCTCTTAAAACCTTAATGGCATTGTGCAGGGTGTTGTAAATAGTGCGTTCGGTAAGGCCGGTTTTCTCGACAATTTCACAAAAGCTCATCTGGTCAAAATAACGCATCTGTACGATCTCTATTTGGCGTGGCGAGAGCTGGTTTAGGGCTTTTTGAAGCCGTTTTTTTGTGATTTCGTCCTGTTGGCTGGCGATTAAAATATTCTCGTAAGGCTGCTCGGCCGCCCCCGAAGATATTTCTGCTTCCTCAATAGTAGATGTAAACGTATCGCGTGAATATTGCTGGTAGGTTTTATACAATATACGTTTATATATAGTAAGCACGTATTGCTGTATGTTTTGTACCGATGATAACTTATCCTGAATACGCCACAGTTCAATAAAAAGGGTGTTGATACCCTCCTTAACCAGCTCCGGATTTTTGTACATACAAACGCCAAAACGGTATAAGTCATCATAAAAAATATCAAAGCAGGCATAAAGACCTTGCTGGTCGCCTTCTGCAAGTAACGCCCAATTCTTTTTTACCCTTTCCGTTTTTATGCTCATCCGCTCTTATCAGCTGATTTAGGTGCTTTTTTCAATTAATGATGAAGTTAATAAAAATCTTTATAAATTTTTTTAAAAAGTGTTGGTAAAAAAGAATAATCTATTGCACTTGTGTGTAAACACCAACTAAATGGACTATATTAATTTCAATATCGAGGATTTTTTAACGGACGAGAGCTTTATTAACTATTGCTATGAACTTAACGATGCCGATAAAGCGCATTGGGAAAATATAATTTTAACACAACCCCTTCTAAAAAAGAAAATAGCTGACGCCCGCGAACTTTGTTTACTGCTTGGCATAAAAGTGAGCAAAGCCGATAAGCAGGAAGCGCTTGCCAAGTTAAAGGCATCGATAGCAGCAGAACAGCTTAAAACACAACTCTTACCTGTAAATAATATTCGCCGCTTATGGCTGCCACGTATAGTCATTGCAGCCACTTTATTAGTATTGGTAATTGCTTATGGTTTATATAGGTATAATACACCTGTTTCGGCGGCGGTATTGTATAGCCAGGCTACTAATGCTAATTACCATTTAGTAGCACAAACAAATTTCAGTAACCGCAAAAGCGTGGTACTGCCAGATGGTACTACAGTAACACTTAATGGATCGAGCACGCTTAAAGTTGCTAACGATTACAATAAGAATGACCGTCATGTGCTTTTAACCGGCGAGGCTTTCTTCGAGGTTA
>NZ_JAQBOI010000018.1 GCF_028288105.1 Mucilaginibacter sp.
TTATGAAAGCCATGCAGACCAACTGCAGTGTATTCATAAAGTTCCGCGAATTTACATTAAATTTTTTAACCGCCTACTTTTTATACGCAGCTATCCCACTATCCAGGTAGGAAATAAAGGAATTAACATCCGTAGCGCCTATCGGCGTAACAAGCGCTTCGCCCTTTTCATTAATGATAACATAATAAGGCTGTGCGTTTGAATTGAATTTAGTGATCTCAAAATCAAGCCACTTGCCGCCAATTGTGGTAATGTTTTTACCAGTAGTGGTTGATTTATATTGTTCTGCAACAGGCAGGTCGGTTTTATCGTCTATCACCAATTGTAATATTACAAAATCGTTTTGCAGTTTTGTCAATACAGCAGGCACGGGTAATACCTCTTGCTCCATTTTACGGCAGTTAACACAGTTCCAGCCTGTAAAATCTATCAGGATGGGTTTGTGCAGTTGTTTTGCAACTTCTACAGCCTGGTCATAATCATACCACTCATCAAGGCCTTTTACTTTTGGCAGGCGTTTAAAAAGCTCTTCGTATTTTTTTTCTTTTATGGTTGATGTATTTGCAGGGGTTGCAATTGCACCATTACCCACGCCACCAGAGAGATCAAAATCCTGTGTACTTAAAGGAGGCAGCAAAGCACTGATGGCTTTTAACGGCGCGCCCCAAAGGCCCGGCACCATATAAATGGTAAACGCGAACATAGCCATAGCGATAAACGTACGGGTTACCGTTAAATGCGTTACGTCGCTATCGTGCGAGAATTTGATCTTACCGATCAGGTATAAACTTATTAATATGCCAATCGCTATCCACAGGGATAAAACCACCTCGCGGTCAATTATATTCCAGTGATAGGCCAGATCGACATTCGATAAAAATTTAAGGGCGAAAGCTATTTCTATAAATCCCAAGATCACCTTAACGCTGTTTAACCAGCCGCCAGATTTTGGCAGGCTTTTAAGCGCCGACGGGAACATGGCAAATATGGTAAACGGCAATGCAATAGCCAGTGAAAAACCAAACATAACCACTGCCGGGCCAAGCCTGTCGCCTTTTGTAAAGGCGCTTGACAGCACACCGCCAATTGCAGGGCCGGTACATGAAAACGATACTACTACCAGTGTAGCAGCCATAAAGAAGATGCCCGCAAGGCCACCTTTGTCAGAGTTTGCATCAAGTTTGTTGGCTAAAGAGCTGGGCAGGGTTATTTCAAATGCACCCAGGAACGAAGCGCCGAATACAACCAGCATCAGGAAGAAAAAGAAGTTGAATATGCCATTGGTTGCCAGCCCGTTTAAAGCTGCGGGGCCAAAAATAATGGTGATCAAAAGGCCAAAAACCACATAAATAAATATGATAGATAGGCCATACAGGCAAGATTGCCAGATAGCATTTGCCCGGCTTCCGCCTCTTTTGGTAAAAAAGCTAACAGTTAATGGTAGCATCGGATAAACACAAGGCAATAAAAACGCTGCGAAACCGCCCACAAAGCCAATTATGAATAATTGCCAAAGGTTTGTAGGCGAATCGGGTGAAGCAGGGGCTGATTTATTTACTGCTGATTTGGCAACAGAATCGGCAACGGGTGCCTTCTTTTTAGCCGCGGCGATACTATCTGCCGGGGTTTGGATATCTGTAAACTCCACATCGTTTGTTGAAACGGTGTCGGCAGTTTGTGCCTTAACTTGCTGCGGGGCTAAAACCGTAACGGCGAAAAGGATTGCTAAAAATAAAAGAGCGTGCTTTAAAGGGCTGCGCAGGGTAGCTGATGTCATTTGTCTTAATAATTATTTACCTAACGGGATAGAGAACTCAACCTCGTCTGGTGGAAGACATTTTTGGTCGTTACAGGTCATAAACTCCAGTTTTCCTTTAACTGCTGCAGCTTTTGTCGATTTTAGTTTTACTTTTTGCTGAAACACAACCGAGTTTTCAAAGTAGCCAACATTCATGCTAAATACTTTTTCATATTTAGATATAGGCTTAGGCTCGGCTGTTTTGCCAACTAATGCATATTCTTTTGAAGGGGTAAAAGTGAAACTGGTTTTTACCGGGCCACCATCTGCAACGTTTTGCGAGTAAATGTGCCAGCCCTGGTCAATAGTTGCTTTTATTAATACAACCGCCTCGGTAGCGCTGATTTTTTTGGCCGCGTATGACCATCTTACGTGCGATTCTACCTGTGCCTTTGCACCAAAGGTTATCATCAATGCGGTTATCACTAAAAGTATTTTTTTCATTATTATTATTTATTTAAAGTCCATTATTAATTATATACCAAGAGAGATCGAAAATTCGACCTCATCTGGCGGAAGGCATTGTTTATTACAAGCCATAAATTCCAATTTACCTGTAACGTTTTTAGCCTTCGGGGATCTTAGTTTTATTTTTTGTTGAAACACAACCGTGTTTTCAAAATAGCCCACATTCATTTTAATGGCAGGTTCGTATTTAACAATTGGCTTGGGCTCAATGGTTTTACCTGCCAATATGTAATCTTTTGAAGGTTTAAATGTAAACGTCGTTTTTAACGGCCCGCCTGGTTTCCCCGTTTGCGAGTAGATGTGCCAGTCTTTATCTATCGTGGCTTTTAAAAACACTACGGCTTCGGTAGCGCTTATTTTTTTGGACGCATACGACCACCTCACCGGCGATTTTACCTGTGCATTAGCACCAATAGTTATCATTAATGCTACTATCCCTAAAAATAAACCTTTCAATATTATTTATTTAAAAATTCTATTTCCTTTAAGTTATAGACCTGTTCACCGCCATTTTGGTCAATTACCAACAAACCATTATCTTTAACGTTTATTATCCGGCCTTCAAAAACCTGCCCGTTCGACTTAAATTGCCGCGGTTCGTTTAACCAGTATAGCCGATTTAAGTACATATTTCTTATATATTCGATTCTTCCGGCTTTAAGGTGCAGGTAGTATACCTCAATATTATTGCAAATTTCTGCTAATATATTTTTTAATTCATAATCCCTTTGTAATATATTTTTGATAGAAGTGGCATTAGTGGCATTGTCAGGGAAATTTACCTGGTTTACATTAATGCCTATACCAATTATGGCACTTTTTATCTGGCTGCCCTGTAATATATTTTCTATGAGCATGCCACCAAGCTTTTTATCGCCATAGTAAATATCATTTGGCCATTTTATCTTAAGGCTGTCACGCAATAGAGGGTATAGAGCGTCATATACACCTAAGCTAATGGCCCGGGTAAGGTCAAATTGTTGCTGTGCAGATAAAAAACCGGGTTTTAATAATAAACTGAAAGTCAAATTTTTTCCCGGTTCGGCATGCCATGTGTTTTCACGTTGACCACGGCCGGCATGCTGTGTTTCTGCCATAATGACCGTTCCATCAGGTACTGGCTTGGATTTTGACAATATATTTTTAAGGAATGTGTTTGTAGAGTCAACTTCTTTTAGTGACACTAAATTTTGTCCAACAAATAATCCTGAAAATATGTTATTTTGCAACGTATAATATTATTAAACCCAAAATCGTTCAAAACTAAATCTTTTTAATGGTAAAAAGTAAAGTCATAAATGAATCCACCTATATTTCTGAACTTGCCATACACGGCATGCAAGAAAAAAAGGGGAATGATCTGGTAAGGCTTGATCTTCGTAATATAAATAGTTCGGTAGCAGATTACTTTGTAATTTGCCATGCCGATTCGGCCACACAGGTAAAAGCAATTGCAAATAGCGTTGAGGAAGAAATTTATAAAGCTATACAACAAGACCCTTGGCGCAAAGAAGGGCTTGAGTACGGCGAATGGATACTGCTGGATTATATAGATGTTGTCATACACATCTTCAGGACAGATAAACGCGAGTTTTATGGTGTTGAAGATTTATGGGGTGATGCTGAAATTAAAAGCTATAAAAGCGCTTAAACAAAGCTCGAAACACAATACCCTTTTTTTTAGTTATTTATTGATAAGTTGAGCTTGTAGAAACATGGAAATTAAAGATAAAAAGTCCGATTCCTCAAAACCTTTACGCAAGGTTCCGAATAAGAAAATTACGCCAAAACCGCCAAAGTTTAACCTGATGTGGCTTTATGCCATTGCTATTATTGGTATACTGGTGGTGCCCACTCTTATGAGCGGCAGCATTGGTAAGCAGATAGATTTTCAAAGATTTAGTACTCAGATGCTGCGCTCGCGCGATGTTGACCACATTGTGGCCTACAAAAATGGCGATCTGGTAACTGCCGAGGTATATATTAAGAAAGATAGCTTGGGTAAACCACAATACCAGGATGCTAACAAAGGCCAGCGTGGTTTAGGTATATCAAATGAACCGCAGTATAACTTTACCGATGCATCTTACGAAAGCTTAAAGCAATCTATCGCCAACGCCGAAAAAGATGTACCCGAATCGCAAAAAACGGCTATCGAGTATCAGCAGGGTAAAGAAAACCTGTTGAGCAACTGGCTGGTACAATGCGTTATAATGGCGGTATTGCTGGTTGGCGTATGGTTGTTTATTATGCGCCGTATGGGCGGTGGTGCAGGCGGCGGTGGCGGCGGCCAAATATTTAATATTGGTAAATCAAAAGCTACCTTGTTTGATAAAGAAGCCCAGGTATCGGTTACATTTAATGATGTTGCCGGGCTGGAGGAAGCTAAACAAGAGGTTATGGAAATTGTAGATTTCCTTAAAAACCCTAAAAAATACACCAATCTGGGGGGTAAAATACCTAAGGGTGCATTGTTGGTAGGTTCGCCGGGTACGGGTAAAACATTGCTGGCCAAAGCCGTTGCAGGCGAGGCACAAGTGCCTTTCTTCTCACTATCGGGTTCTGATTTTGTGGAGATGTTTGTAGGTGTGGGTGCATCACGTGTTCGTGATTTGTTTCGCCAGGCAAAAGATAAAGCGCCTTGTATCATATTTATTGATGAGATTGATGCCATTGGCCGTGCCCGTGGTAAAAACAATATTGTAGGTGGTAATGATGAACGCGAAAACACCCTGAACCAGTTATTGGTTGAAATGGATGGTTTCGGTACTGATTCGGGTATTATCATCCTTGCAGCCACTAACCGCCCCGACGTTTTGGACAGCGCTTTAATGCGCCCGGGACGTTTTGACAGGCAGGTATCTATTGATAAGCCCGATTTGATAGGCCGTGAGCAGATCTTTAAAGTACACTTAAAACCTATTAAGGTTGCAGAAGGGGTAGATGCCAAGAAATTATCGGCACAAACCCCTGGTTTTGCAGGTGCAGAAATTGCCAACGTTTGTAACGAGGCCGCTTTAATAGCTGCCCGTAAAAACAAAGAAGCAGTTGATATGCAGGATTTTCAGGATGCTATTGACCGTGTGATTGGTGGTTTAGAGAAAAAGAACAAAATTATCTCTCCGGAAGAAAAGCGCATTGTGGCTTACCACGAAGCTGGCCACGCTATTGCGGGCTGGTTCCTGGAACATGCCGATCCATTGGTGAAAGTGTCTATCGTTCCGCGTGGTGTTGCAGCATTGGGTTACGCCCAGTATCTGCCAAAAGAGCAATTCCTGTATACTACCGAGCAATTGCTTGATGGTATGAGCATGACCATGGGAGGCCGTGTTGCAGAGGATATTACTTTTGGTAAAATATCTACCGGTGCGCAAAACGACCTTGAACGAATTACCAAACTGGCTTATGCCATGGTTACCATTTATGGTATGAACGAAAAAGTGGGTAATGTATCTTTCAACGATACCCAGGGCGAATACCAGTTTAACAAACCATACTCTGAAAAAACATCAGAGCTGATCGATAACGAGGTACGCACCTTAATTGGCGATGTTTATCAAAGCACCAAAAAACTGCTTATTGATAAACGCGAAGGTTTGATCGCATTGGCTAATAAACTGTTGGAAAAAGAGATTCTTTTCCAATCAGATCTGGAAGAAATATTGGGTAAACGCCCGTTTGATAACCGTACCACTTACGACGAGTTTGTAAATGGCCCGGAATCAAACCAGGAGCCAGTTGCACAAAACCTGATCCACGAAGGTGTTAGCGATCATTCAGGTACATTTGAAAGAAACCCTGAAGAAACCGATACAACTAAAGAGTAAATCTTAAGTTTATAAAAGTAAAAGTCGTAAGTCTGAACAAGGCTTGCGACTTTTTAGTTTATACTTGTTATTTTTGGCCTAACAATGAGGGATATAACTACATCAAAAGAGAAGCTATTGAAAAAAGTGCGTAAGGCGCTTTTAGAAAAACGCGACAATCCCTATCCAAACCTGGAAGACCTGCCCATGTATCCGCCAAATGAGGAGATGCTGGAAGTGCTTTTTGCCCAGGAATTTACCGCGGTAAGTGGCCAGTTTGTTTTTTGTGAAGATGAGGTACAGTTTATAGAGAACCTATTGGAATTGGCCGAGGAACGTAAGTGGCATAAAATATACTGTTGGGAACCCGCCTTGCAGCAAATGCTTAAAACTTACGAATACCCCTTTTTTGAAACCGATAAAGATTTTGAACAAGCCGAAGTTGGCTTTACCTTTTGCGAGGCATTGATAGCCCGTAACGGGACTATTTTACTCTCTAACGCCAATGCCGCGGGCAGACGCTTAAGTATTTATCCCCCGGTGCATATTGTGTTGGCCTATACTTCACAGCTGGTGCTTGATCTGAAGGATGGGTTTAAGCTGTTGAAAGAAAAGCATGGCAGCCGCATGCCATCAATGATAAGCCACGTTACCGGCCCAAGCCGTACCGCCGATATTGAAAAAACACTGGTTTTAGGCGCCCACGGCCCTAAAGAGTTGTTTGTGTTTTTGTTGGATGGTTAAATCCCGTAGAGACGTGATACTTCACGTCTATTAATCATTTTATTACCTGTCTAAACAAGACGCGAAGTATCGCGTCTTTACGATATTACCTTCAAATCCTCCAATTTACTTTCCTCTAATACCATTCGCTCAGTAACCTTTCTGTGGTGGGCCCATTTTATTAAACGGATGCAACCATCGGCTATCTCTATACCAGTGATATCACCATCGTTAAAACAACAGCAGCCAGTATTGAAATAGGTATCCAGGTAACCGTTAAAATTTGGTTGGTTATTTCCCCGTAGGTGCAGGCTGGTTATTTTCTTTTCCAGTTCGGCAGTTTTTACAATGTCATTCGCTTTTTTGGCCTTTTCCAGGCTAATGTAAAGTATCTCTAATTGTGTTAATGATTTAAATACCGGCTGATGTGTGTGCCCGGTTATCAGCAACATGTTTTTTCGCAGGCTGCTCCACTCATACATAATGCGGTTATGATCGGTTTTTAACAGGTTATTATAGGCCGGCGTATTAGGGTTTATACGCAGGTAACCTTGCAGCGGCCCCCATACAGTAGATACGAACCACTTGCTAAACCAATTGCCGTCGCTCTGCAGATCGCCTTGGTGGCCGTGGGTCATAAAAACTTCCAAGGGTTTATTGTTTACTATGGTTTGTAATATTGCGCCCTCGTAAATACGGATGGCGCGCCCATATATTTGCAGCAGGCTAACCGCGGCAAGCGGGTCGTTATCCCAATACAGGTCGTGGTTGCCAAATATCTTTACAAACCTATCCTGCTTAATAAACAGTTTTTCTGCCTCGAAGGTAGATTTATTGTGCCGTTTTACGGTTACAAACAGGTTTTCCCAAAGCTCTTCGCTATCACCCAGATTAATGTAGATGAACTTTTCATTGTTATAATGATCGAGTGCGGCCAAATAATTACGGGCAGATCTGGCAAATATGTCCGACCCATCTCTTGCGCCCTTATGCTGATCAGATAGGATGATAAATTTATCTTTATGGATATCAAATGGTATAACCAACCCTTTTTTACCCGGTTTGGTAGTAATGCTTTTATAAAGGGCGTTTAAAGCCCTGTTAACTCTTGCTTTATCGGGGCGGGACGAGAACCTGTCGGCCAGGCGTGAAACGGGTTTATACAGTAAGCGTTGAAAAAAACGGCGCATGTGGGAATAACATGCGCCGTGTAAAATTGTGTGATAAGGTTAAGATTAATACTTGCCCGAACCGGTTATAGTAATTTGTTCATCGGTGCTCAGGTCAATCATATTTATAGAGAACTTGTATGAGTTTGAACCTGTTTTGGTAATAGTGCCGCCAGTAGAAGAATAAAGCGTACTGCCGCTAACACTTAATGCATACAGTTCAGAAGAAAAACCGTTACTATCAGTGAATTCGACAACGTTACTTGTGCCGCTGCCGCCTGTTGGCATATTATAAACCGTAAACGATGCGCCGCTTTCATCGGCTATAACTACATCTATATTACCGCTTACACCGCTGGTAGCAGCAATAGATACGCATGGGCCGCTATGTGTGGTCCCCTTAATAGTAAATGAGCCTTTCCCGATATCGTTGCTACCATCGTCGCCATCCTTTTTGCAACTGCCTAAAAATGCTACCACTAACAAAAGGAGCAGGCTTTTAACGAAGAAATTTCTTTTTAAAGTTTTCATAAAATGTGTGTAAAGTTTAGTTATAAGATTTGGTTAAAATGTAAACAGGTAGCTAAGCCCGGCAAACGCGTATGAACCGCCGGTTACTTTTATGTAGTTGTATCCAATACCCAGGTGAGATTTTTCGCCAATATTAAGCCCTACTTTAGCGGCCAATAATAAGTTGGTACTGGTTGCAGAATTATCGTCATCATCTGATGCACGCAGGCTGTAAAAACCTACTTGCGGCTCAATAAAAAACATATCGCCTAGCTTAGCCATGTAACCCACTTTTATAGGGATACCAGAGTATTTAAAAGCGACATCTTCTTTTGCTACAAAGTAGTTGTAACCTACTGTACCGGTTACAGCACCTGTTTCACTAAGGTGATACAGGCCTTTTAAGTTGATACCCACACCTACCGACGACGAATTTTTAAAATTGCCTAATGGTAATAGCACCTCCGGTTCTAAGCCAATAGAGAAGGTTGAAGCCGAACCATCTGCAAACGCGGCATTTTTAAGAGCGCTTTTTTGTTCAGATAAGTTTTTTTCGCCCATTACGGGGCTTGTGTTAGCTGGTATGGCTACTAATGCAATTGCCGTGTTAGTAGGTTTGTCGGTAGTAAGGCTGTTATCCTGTGCATTAGCAGTAAGGCCGGCACATAATAGCGGGAGAAATAAAAATTTTGAAAGGTCAAGGTTTTTCATTTTATACATTCATTTGCCTACTCTGTTCCGTTTTCGGCTTTCCCGGCCGCAATTAAACAATTGCTTGAAGGCAAATTTCTGTTTGTAAGCAATGCGTATCAACGCTTATAACACCCAGGTTTAACTGTGTTTTAAACCTTTAAATACCGTGAAAACACGGGCCTCTTACAAAAGCGGTGTCAATATCTTAGCATAACAAAACATTACTCTTACAATTATGAAAAAGCTATTATTTATTACCTTATTACTGATGACCGGCTTATTTGCCTTTACAGGGTGCAGCAAGAAGAGCGACGATGGGGCTGATTCCGCTTCCATATCAAAAAGCAAACTGGTTGGCAAGTGGCTGTACGTAAAGTTTGTAGAGAATGGCGATACAGAAACCTTTAACAACGGCGAGTACTTCCAGCTAAATGAAGATGGCACAGCCTATGACAGTATGGACGATGACAAC
>NZ_JAQBOI010000229.1 GCF_028288105.1 Mucilaginibacter sp.
ACTCTTTTATCCCGTTTAGTAACTCCTGTATATTTTCGTAACGGTTAAGTCCCTCAACAGATTTATCTTCATATAAATCTTTAAGCAAACCGGAGTGTTGCGCAATATGTAATGCGGCTTCGTAAGCGCTCTGGTTTTTGGTGATCACCTGGAAGCTCTGTATCATAGCCGCGAAAGCATTTAATGATGCAGGTGCTTTTTCAACATATCTGTTCGCTTCTATGATCACCTCAAAAGGTGTAATGCCATTTTTATCAGCCGCTACAATTATCCTATCTACGGTGGTATCCCCAATTCCACGTTTTGGGTAGTTAATAACGCGTTTAAGCGCTTCCTCATCATTAGGGTTAAACGTAAGGCGGAAGTAGGCTATAAGGTCTTTGATCTCTTTACGCTGATAAAAAGATAGACCCCCATAAATTTTATACGGGATACCATTCTTGCGCAAAGCCTCCTCCATAGATCGGGATTGCGCGTTGGTACGGTAAAGAATAGCGAAATCGTGCCATTTTAAACCGTTGGTGCTGCGCTGTTGCATAATAGCATCGGCTACCAGCTTACCTTCCTCGTTATCGCTGAAGGCACGCATTACTTTTATTTTGTCGCCGGTTTCTTTTTCAGAGAAAACATTCTTTTTAAGCTGTTCTTTATTGTTGGCTATTACACTGTTGGCAACATTCACAATATTCTGAGTAGAACGATAGTTCTGTTCCAGCTTAAATATCTTCAAGTCGGGGTAATCCTTTTCAAAATTAAGGATGTTCTGGATATTGGCCCCACGGAAAGCATAGATGCTCTGTGCATCGTCACCCACCACACAAATATTCTCGTTAACCGCAGCAAGGCGCTTAACGATCAGGTATTGCGAAAAGTTGGTATCCTGGTACTCATCTACCATCAGGTATTTAAATTTCTGTTGATATTTGTTCAGTACCTCGGGGTGTTTTTTTAGTAGTTCGTTGGTTTTAAAAAGCAAATCGTCAAAATCCATAGCTCCGGCACGGTAACAGCGCTGTGCATAAGTTTCGTAGATCTTGCCCAACATAGCACGACCGCTACTAATATCGTCGGCCTGTATCTGCTCGTTATTTTGATATTCCTGCCAGCCAACCAGGTTGTTTTTTGCTGCGGAGATACGGTTTAGTACAAAATTTACGCTGTACAGCTTATCGTCCAGCTGCATTTCTTTTAAAATGGCACGCAGTACGCTTTTGCTATCGTCTGTATCGTATATGGTAAAATTGCTTGGGTAACCAATTTTGGTGGCCTCAACCCGTAAAAGTTTGGCAAAAACCGAGTGGAAGGTACCCATCCAAATGTTTTTGGCTTCGGGGCCACAAATATGATTGATACGCTCGCGCATTTCGCGGGCGGCCTTATTGGTAAACGTAAGTACCAGTATATTAAAGCTGTCTACACCGCTGCGAATAAGGTGTGCAACCCTGTAAGTAATAACACGTGTTTTACCCGAACCCGCACCGGCAATAATCATTACCGGGCCTTTTATTTGTAATACCGCGGCCTTTTGCTCGGGATTTAACCCCTCTAAATAATCCAAATCCTGTTCCTCTTTTCTTATTCTGCGAAATTAGTGTTTTGCGCGGGAAAGCTAAATAAATTGGTAACTGAAATTTTCCACGTACCCAATCTTGTTAACGATTAGGTAATCGTCGGCGAAAAAGCATGTTTCGTTATAAGCAAAATTTGGTGACGAAATTGGCGCCATATAACGACTTTTAAAGGGATAAAAACGGCCTTGAAACGACCTGCATGTGTCTTAATTTCGTAAGTTTTTGTTCCGTTTTTTCAAAAAAGGGGAACGGTCAAAATTGGCGTTTCCAAAGGGTTTTATAACCGCTTTTTTATGGCCTGGTAAATTATCCACCCAAACGGCAGCAGCCAGATCATATCGTTCCAAACGTTCACCCAAAAGAAGGAAGGCGCAAGCTTGCCTAACCAGATATAATATACCGAGCCTATTGGCCCCAGTACTTTGCCTATAAAACCAACCAGTATCAGCGGCCAGTAGGCTACCGGATCTTTAGATGCAAAGTAATAAGCAATGCCATAAACGCCAACCAGCATCCCCACGCAACGCAGAATGATAAGTAGGAAATCGGTAGGAGGATTACCGAAAAGGATTATTTGCGGGTAGGCCGAAATAACTATCCCCCAGAAAATATTATATACAGCGGCAAGAAACATGATAGTTTTTGCTGCTTTGAGTTTGGTAGTGTTATTCATTTGCAATAATGCTGTGAAGATAATGCTTTGCACTTTATTGGTTTGCACATCCTTAAAACAATTCTCAATTTAGCTCTTTCTATAATTAGATACATCCATACCCACATGAACAAGCTCGCTAACTCTACCTCGCCATATTTACTACAGCATGCCAATAATCCGGTTAACTGGTACCCATGGGGCCCGGAAGCCTTGCAAAAGGCTAAGGACGAGAATAAGCTGATATTGGTGAGCATTGGCTACTCGGCCTGCCACTGGTGCCACGTAATGGAGCACGAAAGTTTTGAGGATGAAGCCGTGGCTGCCGTTATGAACGAATACTTTGTTTGTATAAAAGTTGACCGCGAGGAACGCCCCGATGTCGACCAGATCTACATGAGCGCTATCCAGCTAATGAGCGGCAGAGGAGGCTGGCCGTTAAATTGTATCTGCCTGCCCGATCAGCGGCCTATTTATGGCGGCACCTATTTTCGTAAAAACGACTGGACAAGCCTGCTGTTTAACCTGGCCGATTTCTACAAAACCAAACCCGAAGAAGCGGAAGATTATGCCGTACGCTTAACCGAGGGTATTAAACAATACGAATCTGTTGCTTTTGTAAAAGAGCAACCTGAGTATACCAAGGCCGACCTGGAAGTTATCATGAACACCTGGCGCCGTTATATAGACCCGGTTGAAGGTGGGTTTGGTGGCGCACCAAAATTCCCCATGCCAAACAATTCGCTGTTTTTGATGAGATATGCCCATTTGATGAAGGACGAAGGCCTTGCCGAAAATGTAAAGCTAACGTTGAAGAAAATGGCTTTTGGTGGGATCTATGATCATATTGGCGGGGGCTTTGCCCGCTACGCGGTGGATGGTGTTTGGCATGTGCCGCATTTCGAAAAAATGCTGTATGATAACGGCCAACTGGTTAGCCTGTATGCCGAGGCCTACACCTGGAACCCCGATCCGCTTTATAAAACCATTGTTGACGAGATAATTACATTTATTGGCCGCGAACTAACATCGCCCGAAAATGGCTTTTACTCGGCACTGGATGCGGATAGCGAAGGCAAAGAGGGTAAGTTCTATATTTTTACTAAAGACGAGATAGAAGAGATTCTGGGCGATGATGCCGACCTGTTTAATATCTATTATCACGTTACCGAAGATGGGAACTGGGAAGAGGAGCGATCCAACGTATTCTTCCGCAGGGAGGAGGATGCTCAACTTGCCGAAAAGCTGGGCCTATCGGTAGATGATTTAGTAAACAGGATCAACACATCCCGCCAAAAAGTACTGGACGCCCGCAGTAAACGCGTACGCCCGGGGCTGGATAATAAAATATTAGCATCGTGGAACGGTTTAATGCTGAAAGGCCTTTGCGAAGCCTACCGCGCATTTAACAAACCCGAATATTTAGAACTGGCACTAAAGAATGCCGGGTTTATAACGGATAGCCTGCTAAGCGGGGCTAAACTATCAAGGGTTTATAAAAAAGATGGTGGAAGTACTGTGGCTACCTTCCTGGATGACTATGCCAATGTTATCGACGCGTTCATTTCCCTGTACGAAGTAACCTTTAATGAAGCCTGGCTGATACAAGCCCAAAAACTGGCCGATTATACCCTTGCCCATTACTATAATGAAGAAGGCGGCGTGTTCTATTACACTGCCGATAACGACGAAATGCTTATAGCCCGTAAATCTGAAATTATGGATGGGGTGATACCGGCATCAAACTCGGTAATGGCGCGTAACCTGAAAAAGTTGGGCCTATTTTTTGATAATGAAGGCTATCTGGAGGTATCGGCACAGTTGCTGCGCAACATTGTTCCGCATTTGGCCAAGTATAGCACGGCATACTCTAACTGGACAATGCTGTTGCTTGATGAGGTTTTTGGCACTTATGAAGTTGCCATAACCGGTAACAATGCTGAAACAAAGCGTATTGAAATGGAACAAAATTACATTCCCAATAAAATTATGTTGGGTGGTAAGGATGGAAGTTTACCTTTGCTGGCTGAAAAATTTAACAATGATACCCGGATATTTGTTTGCAGGGATAAAACCTGCAGCTTACCGGCCTACAATATCACAGACGCATTAAAACAAATAAATAATTAATTCCTTTTACAAATAAACAGGTATTGAGATAACCCGGTTAACGCCAGGATGGAGTTCCAAACCTAAAAACA
Source organism: Mucilaginibacter sp. (assembly GCF_028288105.1). Classification (GTDB taxonomy): domain Bacteria; phylum Bacteroidota; class Bacteroidia; order Sphingobacteriales; family Sphingobacteriaceae; genus Mucilaginibacter. The sequence continues at coordinate 4,425 of NZ_JAQBOI010000229.1, forward strand.
AACATTAGATGAAAATTCAACCACAACACGTAGTGTCATTAACATACGATCTGTATGTTAAAAAAGAAGACGGAACAGAAGGCTTACAGGAAAGCGCAACACAAGAGCAACCATTAACCTTTTTGTTTGGCACCGGGCAAATGATACCAAAATTTGAAGAGGAATTAAGCACCCTTTCAACCGGTGATACTTATGATTTCCGTATAACTGCATCAGAAGGTTATGGCGAGTTTGATGAAGAAGCTGTAGCTAACCTGCCTTTAGATATGTTTAAAGGAACTGATATGCCGCAAATTGGCGAGGTTTTACCTTTACAGGATAACAATGGCAACCGTTTCCAGGGCCAGGTTGTATCAATTACCGAAGATTCGGTAATAGTTGACCTTAACCACCCAATGGCGGGCCAGGAATTGCACTTTAAAGGTGAAATATTAAACGTTCGCCCTGCAACACCCGAAGAATTGTCACACGGCCATGCACATGGTCCGGATGGTCATCATGATCATTAATATTATTCTTATGGAGAGACGCGATCATCGCGTCTCTTTTTGTTTATATCTTTATTAAAAATGGCAAGCAAGAAAATATCTATTCATAATCAAGATGCCCACGACTATTGATAACGCACCGTATAATGATACGGCAGGCAATTGGCTCGTCGTTTAATTTGGCGGGGATAAATATAACATCTGCCGGGTCGGGCAGTTTAATGTTCATGTTTACAGTTTTAAATGGCCTGCCCGTTGGATCGGCTATTAAGTTTACTTTAAAATCGGCTAAGCGGCCACCCGGGCTTACCAGCAGTTCAACCACGGCTGTAACAAGTTCCCTGTCAATTTCCTTATATTCTTTAGGTAGGGTAAATAAAGTTAGATAAGGTAAATAGCCATAATAAATTCCACCTATTTTAATGGGTTTGGTAACCTTATCGCCGGGCATAAGCGTTTTATCTACAAAATATCTCAGATGCGATGAAGTGTCTTCGGGTGCTTCATAAAATAACCTGTTAGTAGAGTAATCATATGTTTGAATTATGGTGCCTTTTGGGTCGGCAAATTTCCATAAGCCAACTTTTTTGTCGTTTTCAAACATGCCACTGGCTACAGGGATCTTGTTTTTATACAAAGCCCTAAATAAGCCCTGCCTTGTATTTACATCGCGGGCCAATACTTTAAAAACTTCTGTAACATCGCCGGATATTTTTCTCTTTATTTCAAGAGTATCCTGGGCATAACAATTGTTTACGATTAAAATAACGGTTAATAGCAGTAAGTAACGTTTTAGCATTTTAAGGTTTTATAATTATTCATCGGCATTGTTTATATACTCAATGGCCGGGTTTATGTTTTGGAGGTCGGCAATAAAATCGTCTTGGTTTTCGGGAGAGATAACCACCGAATCGTACTTGTTATAAAACACCTCTAACCTATCAAATGATAAAGCAGGCGCACTAAATATGGTTTTAGTTGGGACTATCTTTTTTATGCTCTCGATAGGGATTGACCGGTTTAGTAAAAAGCCGCACTTTACCTTTAATATATTATTGCTTATGGTATAGCAGGTGTTAAACACAATAGGGAAAACAATTACACCTGTTAAGCCCAGGCAAAGTATGGCTGGTAAATAAAGGCTATGAAAAACGTAGCTAATCTCAATTATGATGAGCAAAGCCAATACAGCATATATAATAAACCCCTTTTTTGAGGGGTAAACTTTATCCCCGGTTATCATTTTATAAAGATAGATAAAAACCTAAAATTAATTACCACGACGACCACCACCGCCACCGCGCCTGCCACCTCCGCCATTGCGGCCACCACCTTGTTTGCCGGCAAATTTTTGCAGGCGCATGGTAAATGTAAGCATAAAGTACCTACCCAAACGGTTGGTACGGGTATCTATGATCTGGTTACCACTAACTACGCGCGATACGCCTGTGTTTTGATTAAACATATCAAATGCCTGGAAACGCAGCGCAGCCAAATGGTTTTTCATGAATTGATATTCTACATAAGTGCTTAGCAGGGTAGGGTTGGCCTTAACCGTACTGCTGAAACCATGGTTAATAGTTTGGGTAAGATTATAACCCAAAACCAGGTTGTTAAAAAAGTAGTTGCGGCCATCCAACCCAAATGTCCAGGTTTTAGCATCTGTACTAATGTCTGATTGGCTGTAACGGGTAGTGTTAATACTGTAATTGCCGCTTATTTCGGTATCCATCAGGCTGTCAAGATCTACCCGTAGTTTTGCACCTTGGTTAAACACCCAGTTTTTGCCCAGGTTGCGTTCCCCTCTATAATAGTTGATGTTATTGTTAAAGTTTGCCCCACCGTTTAAGGTTACCGTATACTTACGATTGGCAAACGGTTTTGAGAAAGCATAATTACCGTTTGCAGAATAAAAACCGTCGGTATTTAAATAACGGGTTTCCTGCTTGGTGCTGTCTATACTGCCTGGAATTATCAGCGGCTGCGAACTGGTCACAATTTTATTTTGAGTGGAGGTGAACGATAGGTTGGTAAACAATGAATTACCGCTGGCAATATCAAACTGGTTATATCGCAGGCTTATGTTATTATTAAATTCAGGTTTCAGGTCGGGGTTACCATACACCCTGTTTTGCGGGTTCGAAAGATCTGGCTGTAATTGTAATTGCGTAAACGATGGCTGGTTATTGGTGCCCGAGTAATTTATAGATAAGGAGTGGTTCTTTTTAAAATTATAAATAAACCTTGCCGTAGGTATATAATTAAAAGTATTGGTAGATGTAGCAAAATTATGCGATTCGCCGTTTAACGTAGCCGGTTGCACCGCCATACCCAACGTGTAATTATATTTAGTATGCACCCCACGTATATTAAGTCCAAAGCGGTTGGTAATAAACTGATAATTATAAATAGTACTTAACGAGTCTACATAAGTTTCTGCGCCGCTAACCGGGTCAACTTTATAGTTGTAGCGGTTATTATCTGTTTTTGAATAGTTGTAGGCGTAATTAGCTTCCAGATAAGTGGTTTTGCCAATAGGCTCGGTATAGCTTAGGCTCACATTCCCCCGCATTGCATTGTTATTCGTGTTGATTTGCTGGTAGGGTGGTACTGTAGGGTCTTGCGGTTGTGTAATGTACTGCTCATCCAAGTCCTGAGTGTTCTTTGAAAAACTCAGGCCGGTGTTTATGCTGAAATTACGCCCTTTCTTTTTAAATTTATGATTATACAAAACGCTTATCCCGCCACTTGGCGATGATGCATTGGTTATTGCCAGCTCATTACCGTTTATCCGTGTGTTTTTACGTGTATTGCTAAAGGTATCTATATTGGTTGTGTTTGATGAGTTGTAAGAAAAGTTAGGGTTTATTTTCAGGTAGTTTGCGGTATCAATGCGATACTCAATATTAAAATCAAAACGGTGATTAATATTGTTGCTGCGCCCAACGCTGTTATCGTTATTAATAATATCACCACTCTGGAAAATATTTTGCTGTTGCGATGTGCTGGTAGTAAGCTTGTCCCTATCGGCAAAACTATAACTACCGTAAGCCGTTATTTTTTTACCCCATTCGTTCCGGTAGTTAAAACCTATAGAACGATTAGTGGTAATACCATTGGCTGTGCTTATGCCACCACCGGCATCACCACCACCACGACCGCCTCTGCCACCACCACCGCCTCCCGTAGCTAAGTTAAACGAAT
>NZ_JAQBOI010000261.1 GCF_028288105.1 Mucilaginibacter sp.
GGGATAAACCTCAATTAAGGGAGTTATTAGAAAAAGTGCTTCCTGCCAAAAAAGAACTGGCTGATGTGGAAATAACCCAAACTTTTTCCGAATTAGGAGAAATTAACCTCTGTCTTAATGCCCGCGAAATTGATAACCTTAATGGCGAAAAACTCATTTTGCTATCCATGGAAGATGTTACCGCGAAGCGTAAAGTTGAAAAGGGCCTGGCAGAGGTAGAACGCTTACTGAGTGAAAGCAAAGAACGCTTAAAATTCGCAGTGGAATCAGCAGGTTTAGGTACCTGGGATTATAACCCCAAAACTAAAGAGTTAATATGCGACAAACGCTGTAAAGAAATATTCAATTTCCCAACCGCAGGCAATATTGATATAACCTCGTTTTTTGAAATGATACACCCTGACGACCGGGAGCGGGTGGAAACCAGCATTTGCGAAACCTTAAAAGATGTAAATTCAGGTCAGTTTAATATTGATTACCGTACCGTAGCTATTAATGAAAAAATAAAATGGCTTAAGGCTAAAGGCAGTGCTTATTTTAATGAGCAAGGTGAGGCAGTGCGGTTTATAGGAACGCTGCTGGATATTACCGCTCAAAAATTACTGGACGAGGCTACTAAAGAATTATTAAAGAAAAAGGATGAATTTATAAGCATTGCCAGCCATGAGTTAAAAACGCCCATAACCAGCTTAAAGGCATCATTGCAAATATTAGATAAGCTGAAGGATAACCCTACATCGGTAATGCTACCCAAATTAATAGCTGTTGCCAACAAAAGCATGGAAAAGATAAGCAGCCTTGTAGAAGACCTGCTGAACGTAAGCAAGCTAAACCAAGGCCAGCTGCATTTACACAAAACCCATTTTGTTATTAGTGATGTTATTGATGGCTGTTGCCATCACGTACGCGCCGAAGGGATATTTACTATAAAAACCGAAGGTGATAAAACACTTGAGGTGTATGCCGATGCGGGTAGAATTGAACAAATACTGGTCAATTTTGTAAACAATGCTATCAAATATGCCCCACAATCAAAAGAGATACTTATCAATATCGAAAAAGCGGGTAAGATGGTTCGGGTATCAGTTAATGATAAAGGGCCGGGCATAGCGCCAGATATGATACCTCATTTATTTGACAGGTATTACCGGGTTGATAAAAGCGGCACTCAGTACTCTGGCTTGGGTTTAGGCTTATACATTTGTGCCGAGATCATCAAAAAACTTGGCGGGCAAATTGGCGTGGATAGCGAAATTAATAAAGGAAGTAGTTTTTGGTTCACACTCCCTTTATCATAAGCAAAAAGCCCCGTAAACATGTTTACGGGGCTAACCAAATATAAATTAACCAAAAACTTATTGTGTTAACACCATGTGCTGGTATGGTTGCAAATACAACTGGCCGTTTAAAGCCACAGTTACATTACTAAAAGCGTTTTTCCAACCCGCGCCTGCAAGGGCTGGTGGTATGGTATAAGTCGCATTTTTATTACGCATATTGGCTATAACCAACACCTTTTGCTTATCGTTTGATTTTGTAAATACGGCTACATCATCGCTGCTGTAAACGCTAAGGTTACCCGTTTTAACGGCATCACTACCAGCCCTAAAATTAAGAATACTCTTATATTCGGCCGTCATATCCGGGTTGGTTGACCAATCTATCGGCGTATTGTAAAAGAAATCTATCTTTTGGGTAGTACCTACTTCCTGCCCGTTGTAAATCATTGGCACCCCTTTCATATAAGCCGTAACCAGGAATGCTGCCATGGAGCCGGTTTTGCCACCATAAATATTTACAGGGCTGCCATCGCTCAGGTAAACATCGTGATTGGTGGTGTACCTAACCACTTGCGAACCCGGCAGCGCGCTTGCATATTCACTTGTATTTAAGTTTTGTAAAAGCGTAAGCGAGTTTGAATTATCAAATATCTTGTTCTTAAGATCTGCGTAATAACCCATGCCATAAACCATTTGGAAACCCGCCTGAAAATGATCTGCGCGGGTACCTTCGGCAAGCATTAATAGTTTGTGGCTTTTAATGCTCTTCATGGCATCATTTGCCTGCTTCCAAAAATCAAGCGGAACAAAATCAGCGGCATCACAACGGTAACCATCGATATTTGCATTGTAAACCCAGTATTTCATGGCGTCTATCATCGCGGCACGCATATCTTTATTGGTGTAATCAAGCGCTATTACATCTGCCCAGTTGGTGCCCGTTGGTGGTGTAAAGTTGCCATTAGCATCCAGTTTGTACCAGCTTTTATTTGCCGTCCATGCGTTATCCCACGAGGTGTGGTTAGCAACCCAATCGAGTATAACAGCCATCCCTTTTGAATGGGCGGCGTTTACAAGTGCTTTTAGGTCTTCCATAGTACCAAATTCCGTATTAACAGATTTGTAATCTTTAACAGAATAAGGTGAACCTAATCCGCCTGCCGACTTCACTACCCCTACCGGGTAAACTGGCATCAGGTAAACTACGTTTACGCCAAGGCTTTTTATATCATCAAGCTTTGCTGTAACACTTTTAAAATCGTGGTTGTTACTAAAAGCGCGCAGGTTTACCTGATAAATAATGGCATCGGTTGTGTTAGGTACGTTGGCATATGGTGTTCCATATTGCGCGTAAACCGGGTCGGTTTTAACATTGTTATTGCTATCCTTTTTACAAAAACTGAAAATGGTTACGAGTGAAATAAGCAGCAGCTTCATTAGTGTTGGTTTTAATTTCATAATTTCAAATTAAATAAGGCGGTGGCATGCACCGCCTTATGAATTAATTTTTCTTGAGTTTATAATTGTAGTTTGACGGATCGTGCAGATCAAGCGTAATGGTATAATTACCGTCTGATGGTACGGTGATATTGCCTACCGCTCCATCGTAACCAAATACAGGGCTATCTGCGTAAGCAAGGTTACCATCGGCATTTACACCAAAATCTATAACCCATGCATTATTAGCCCTAAATTTGAATGAGCCGTCTTTTTTCATATCACAGGTTACAGACCATACTTGCTTAGCGGGATCGTAGGTAAGCTGTGTATCGGTATTCCAACCACCCGGCGACGCATCACCCAATATTGACCATGTAGTTCGCACTGCCGACCACGTATTGGTATTCAAGTTAATTGATACTTGTATATAACCCGGTCCCGGCGAAATTAAACCACCTGCCAAACCATCGGTAGTGATTGCACCGTTGCCGCCATCACCATAATTGATGTGATCCCAATCTTGCGCGGTGGTAAACTTAAAGTAGTAATTATCTGCCGCAGGCATATACACATAGGCCTCGTAGATTTTTGGCTTTAAGGCCGCAGCTGTTGTTGCCGTACCGGGGCTCCATCCCTGATAGTTGCCCGGAATGTACAACAATGGATAAGTTGCAACCGGCTGATATGGTGTTACTTTTACAACAATTGGTTTGCTGTAAGCATACTGATCCTGGTATGATTGTACCCTTACTACCAAAGCACCTTCGGTACCCGGGGCTATACCCATATCGGTAGCAAGTGTGTTCAAGTCTCTACCTAAGTACGATTTGCTTAGCACATCGTTACCTATAGTGATACTCTTGGCATTCCCCCATGCGCTGGTACCAACCGTATCTGCAGGTACATCAATTTGCAGAGTATAAGTTACTGATGCCTTAATGGTATACTCAACCGCTGGCCAAAAAAAGGTAATAACCGATGTGGTATCATTAGCCTTTGAAAGCGTTACTGCTGCAGTTGAAGCACTAAGGTTGCTTGAACCCGTACTAAAAGGCACCGTTTTCAGCACCGTTAAATTAGCCTCCTTCTTACATCCAAAAGCTAAACAGGCAACCAGAATTATAGCGAGATTTAATATTTTTTTCATGATCCTGATGAATTAATTATAACCTGGGTTTTGTTTTAAATTTTTGTTCGCATCAAGCGCGCCGGTAGGTATAGGAAACAGTTTTCTGAAATCGCCCACGGCAGGCACAAAGCCATGCGCCAGTGTAAATTTGTTAAACCTGATCATATCCTGCCTGCGGTGACCTTCCCAGTTCAATTCAAAGCCACGCTCGTCATAAATATTGTCAAGCGTTGGGGCTGCGGCTAATGCGCCTAAACCGGCACGTTGCCTAACCGCGTCAATAAACGGTTTCGCAGCAGCCGCGTTACCTAAACGCACATTACATTCGGCTTGCATCAGCATAATATCCGCGTAGCGATAAATTGGGAAATCGTTTGATGCACCACCACCATTCATTGGTACTGCGGGTACAAATTTGGTATCCCTTACACCTTCATTGGGCGCGGCACCCGGTGCATCAAGTGATGTTACCGTAGTGCTGTAATCAACGCCACCCGGTTGCGGGCCAACTAAGAATTGCTTTCTGCGGATATCATTAGCATCAAACTTGGTATAATACTCCTGAGGTACTATAGATCCGTTCCAGCCGCTATAGCCAAACAATGCCTGGAAATTTGGCCCGTTAAGGCTACGGATAGTTAGAATGTTACGTGATACAATATCTACCGTTACATACATCGACAAAATGGTTTCGTCTGTTGGGTTAACATCACCAAAAAGCTCGTAATACTGGTAACCCAGCGGACTGGCCCCATTTGCGCCACCCGGGTGCAGCGAAAAGCCACCCTGTGCAATTTTATTACAAGCGGCAAGGCATTCGGTCCATTTTGGTGTGCCGGTATAAACCTCGGCATTAAGGTAAACCTTAGCCAATAGCGCATAACCTGCCCATTTGTTAAAACGACCATAGTAAACGCCGCCTTTGGTTTCAGATAGTTTATCAACATTGTCGGTAAGCTCCTTTACAATAAAATCGAACACTACTTTACGATCTGCCTGTGGCAGTTTATCAACCGTAATGTCGTTATCGGTATAGAAAGGCACGTTACCAAAATCGTCTATCAGCAAATAATAGAAAAACGCGCGAAGTACCTTTGCTTCTGCAATTTTAGATTCATCGGCCTTTGCTTTCTCCAACTGCTCTACCGCAAGGTTGGCTGTATAAACAGATTTGTAAAGCCAGTTCCAGGTATTACTAATAATGCCCATGCTGGGCAGCCATTGGCGCTGGTAAAGCTGTGCAAAATCAAGCTGCCAATCGCCGGTGTTACGGTGAGGGATAACCTGCTCATCGCTCGACATGGCATTTAAGTCATACCAGCCGTTATCGGCACCAGCATATCCAACACCATTCCAGTTGCCCCCTACCTGCGAATACACGTTGGCAAGAGCAACATCCGCGCCTTTTGGCGAAGCGTAAAAATCTCCGGCCTCATATTTATCATATACATTTTCATTAACCTTGGTACAACTTTGCGCTGCCAGGCCAATAATTAAAATGCTTGTTAATATCTTTTTCATCTTGAATAAGTATTTATTTTAACACTACATTTAAACCTAACGAGAAGGTGCGGGTACGCGGATAGATCCCGTTATCTACACCAGATGTGTTGTTACCACTCACGTTCAACTCTGGGTCGATACCTGAGTACTTGGTTATCAGCAGCAAGTTTGTACCTGTAAGAGATAAGCGTAACGAGCTGATATATTTCGATTTTGTATCGATACGATAACCAACATTAAGATTTTCCCAACGGATAAATGAGCCATCTTCTAACCACAGGTCGCTTCCGTATTGCGAATGAAACAAGCCCAATGGGATAGCATTTTCCAGCACGTTAGCTTTACCAAGATTTTCGAAATAGCTTAGGTTTGCACGTATAGCATTGTAAATTTTATTACCACCCGAGCCTCGCCACACCATTGATGCATCGAAGTTTTTGTAGCTAAAGCTGGGTGTAAACGCGAAGTTATAAGTTGGCAATGCCGAGCCTTCAAAAACCCTGTCGGGGCTTTGGTTACCCTGGTCAATGATACCATTTTCATCCTGGTCTACAACCGTTTCTGAGTTTGTAGCATCTTTACCTAAGTGTTTAATAATATTATAAGTACCTATTGGCCTGCCTTTTATGAGGTAAGCGTTTGAGCCCCATGATACGTAATCGGTATTTAACTGTACGCCGTTTATAGAACCGCTTAGGTTAAGCACCTTATTTTTAAGGAAGGATGCATTACCCGCCAATGTTAACGTGGTATTTTTGTTTTTTATGACCTGGTAGGCCAAAGAAACCTCTAAACCACGGTTTAACAAACTACCTACGTTGGCCACAATATTAGGGTAAGGGTATGGCGGCTGAGGTACCGTATAATTAAACAACAGGTTATCGGTAGTTGCGGTATAAACGTCAACCGTACCGGTTAAGCGGTCGTTAAGAAATCCAAAATCGATGCCTAAACTGGATTGCTTGCGTGTTTCCCATTTAAGATCGGCGTTTGGATTTTGGCTGATAACAAAATTGGTAATTGATTGACCACCAAAGTATGTTACACCTGCATAGCCCACTAACTGCAATGAGTTTTGCGGAAACAAACCTTGCTGGTTACCGGTAACACCGTAACCGCCACGCAGTTTTAAGGTACTGAAGAGGTTTTGGTTCTTCATAAAACCTTCCTGATCTATACGCCATGCCAAGGATGCCGATGGGAAATTACCCCACTTGTTGTTAGCACCGAATACCGATGAACCATCTCTGCGGAAACTGGCTGTTAACAGGTAACGGTTATTAAACGAGTAGTTAACCCTACCCAAAAATGACACCAGGTTACGGTCATTTTTGTAGGATGATATATCGCCCGGGGTAACTTTTGAAAGATCGCCGAGTTGTAATGCATTGTAAGTTGCAATATCATTTATAAAGCCTTTTGCCTGTGCAAAATTACCATTATAGGTTTGCGACTGATACTCGTAAACAGCAACCGCATCTAAATGGTGTACACCAAAATCCACCTTGTAATTTAAGCTGATGTCGGTCAGTTTTTCATCCTGATGGTAGTTGCTGATATTGGCTATACCCTGGTTATCAATAGCAGTAGAAACTGTTGAAGCAGCAGGTAAATAATAGCCTGTGTTACCATTAACCCTTCTCCAACTGCCAAACCAACCGGCCGTTAAGCCTTTGTACAATTGCAGATCGGCCCTTAAGCTACCAAATAAATTGTCTACATGTGTTTTGTTAACAACAGTTTGCGTAACAGCATATGGGTTAATGTATTGGAATACATTAGGGTCACTATAAAAGCTGCCATCCGGGTTTAAAACCGGGTCTGTTGGCCTTGATACGTATGCATTACTAAACAGGTTTGATGTAAACGCTGCCCTGCCTATAGTTGGCGGACTATAGTTTGCATCGTTCACCCCGCTATTCAAATTCATGGTAAGTGTTAACTTATCATCTAATGCTTTTTGGGTTGCCTGTATACGGCCAATGTAGTTTTTATAATTTGATTTAATTACCGTCCCGGTTTGCAATATAGCGCTTACCGATGCACGATAGTTAAACTTATCGGCACCGCCGCCAAAGGCAATAGTGTGGTTTTGGGTTGAGCCTGTTTGGTTTAACAGATCTACCCAATTGGTACTGGAACCATGGTTGGCAGATGCCGGCACACCATATATCTGGCCTTGTTCCCACCACTGATCAGCATTTAATACTTTCAATGTTTTTGGGATAGCATCTACAGACATGTTAGCGTTATACTCCACACTTGTTCTGCCGGCTTTGTTCTTTTTAGTTGTGATGATCAAAACACCCGGTGCACCACGCGAACCGTAAATAGCCGTTGCAGATGCATCTTTCAGGATATCAACAGATTCGATCTCACTTGGCGGAACCTGGTTAAGCAGGTCCATATTACCCTGTATACCATCAACCACAACTAATGGGTCGTTACCGCCAATAAGCGAAGTTATACCCCGGATCCGCACACTTGGTGATGTGCCCGGTTCGCTACCTGTTTGGGTAACACTAACACCCGCTGCCCTGCCCGCTAATTGTTGCAGCGGATTGGTAATTGGGCCGGGGTTAAGGTCTTTAGTACCTAAATTAGTTACAGCACCCGTTAAGTCAGATTTTTTTTGTGTACCGTACCCTACAACCACTACCTCCGATAATGATTTAGAATTTGGCAATAACTGGATAGTTAACGGCTGGTTAGCGATCATGCTTTTCTCGGCCACATCGTAACCGATAAAACTTACCGTTATTACAATTGCCTGCTGGGTACTGTTCACATGGAAAGCACCATTAGCATCGGTAGCTGTAGCCTGGTCTGTCCCTTTTACACGTATCACCGCTCCGGGTAAAGGCACGTTGTTCTCGTCAATTACCTTACCTGCAAATTGGGACTTTTGTGCAAATGTCAGGGTAGCACAAAGAAAGAAAAGCACGGTCAAGCCGTACTTGAATAAGGAAATGTGTTTCATTTAAAAGGGTTTAATTGGTTTAATTAATTGGTTGGCAGTTGAGGCTGGCCAACAATATCAAAGTAAAAGAGCTTTACGTTTACATACAATATGCATGAAACCCAATATTAAAAATAGGGCAAAGCATTTCTAATTAATAAATTGATAATCAATTAATTAAATAAAATACAGTCATAGGTTTGTATAGATAATTACAAACTTAATATTAAAAAAAGAGATGTTTTAATACACTATGAGGCATTAATTAAACAAAAAAGCAGAACGCAAAATGCCATTTAAGGCGGGAGTGTTTAGAAAAGACAAACTAAATTATTATGGGCAGCTCTTTAACGGCCTTAATACACATTATCTTTTCCTCAAATTCATCATTCGGGATAAAGGAGCGATTCTTCACCTTGGTTTTATAAGTATAGATGGTGTTAACTGAGTAGTTAAGAATTTTGGCGATGGATTCGTTCTCGTCAATACCTAAACGTATCAGCGCGAAAATGCGCAGCTCGTTATTCAGCAATTGGTTTTCGGCAAGGTGCGTTTGGTGATCGGCATCAAATAAAGTATTAAAATCCTCCACAAAATTGGGGAAGATATTCAGGAATACCTTATCAAAACTGTGAGACAGGTTCTCGCGTTCAAAATTGGTGTTTAACCGGTTCAATACAAGCTGCACTTCATCATAACGTTTCTCTTTCACGATCTTTTCTATCGAGCGTTTAAGGCGGTCTATTTTCTCTATATAATCCGAGTGGATATTAAAGAAGTTACCTATATACTCGTCCTTTATCATGTTAGCCTCATCCAGCTTAATGTTGATGTGCGTTAAGGACCGGTTGGCTTTATCAAGCGTTTGGTTAACCTTAATCAGCGATTCGTTTGCTGTGTTAAGGTCATTGTTCTTTTTAACAATTATTTCATCGGCAATACGTAGTTTCTTCAACTGCCTCGAGGTAATAACCGCGAAAATGATCACCACCACAATTAAAGATGTGATAATAGAAGCGTAGATCATTAGTGAACGCTTTTGCTTCTCAATACCGTTTATCTTTTCATTCTCGATAATTGGCAATATGCTGCTTATTTGAGCTTCGCGATGGCGGGCACCGTAAAAAGTGGCATCGTTTATGGCATTATGGATATATAAGAAAGCATTCTTTGTATCGCCTTGCTCATATAAACGGGTGGCCAAATTAGTTAACGCTACCGATTCTTTTGTAGAGTGTGTATTATCAATAATAGCAGCTTTAAACAAAAGCTGCATGCCCAAATCACTTTTGCCGGTACTAAAATAGATCCAGCTTAAACAACTAAGGTTTATGGCGCTATCCTGGTAGGTTTGCGGTAGCTTCATTATTTTCATGTAAGTAGGCAAGGCTGCTTTGTAATTACTGGTACGTAACGTTTTTAAACCTTCTGCCGATAAATATTCATAAGTATCCGGCTTATGTGCTTGTATTATCGAATCGCAATAACGAAGGCCAATAGCGCTATAATGACTGTAATAGTCATTTATACGGTCAAAATCGCCGAGGTCAAAATGGCTGCGGGCCTGCAGGAATAAGTATTCAAACCGTTGCTGTTTATTCAGATAACGGGTATTTACTTTGCTTAAAGTGTCTAATCCCTCTTTGAACATCCCGGCAGATATCAGCACGAAACCCATATCTACCTTAGCGTAATTGATCTTATTCTGATCTTTTAGCTGATAAGCACATTCATTAAGTTTTTTGCAATACACATAGGCAGAATCGTGCACGAAGGATTTGTAGGCATCAAACAACCTTTGGTAATTATTATAGCGTGATGTTAATGAGGAATAATTTGTTTTTAGTTCCCGTTTGATCTTTTCTATATCGGCGAACTTTGCCTGATTATTCCGGATCTTATTATCCAGTATCTTATTCAGAACTTTTTGTAGGCTATCAATATTATCGGCCGCCTTTACCAAGTTTACCTGCGTTAACAACGCAAGCAAAATGCTGCAACAACTTAATATAAATTTGTATTGGCCGCGGGTTCTCATTAACTACTAACTTGCAATAATTGGTACTGCAAAATAGTAATTTTAAGGGGCAATATTAGTAAGGATTTAAACCGACTATAAGCCGGTTTAAATCCTCTAACTAATTATGCCTGTGTTTTGTAATGTATGTCTGACTGCTGCCTTAATTGCGCTGCTGCAAATTCGGGGGTGATATCACGCTGGGCATTGGCTAAAAGCTCATATCCAACCATGAATTTTTTAACTGTTGCTGATCTTAGCAAAGGCGGATAAAAATGCATATGCCAGTGCCATTCCGGGTGCTCACCATCATTTACAGGTGCCTGGTGCATCCCTGCCGAATAAGGGAATGAGGTTTTAAAAAGGTTATCATAAAGAGTTGTCAACTTTTTAAGCGCTCCGGCAAGCGATACTTTTTCCTGATTGGTAAACTCTGTTATATCTTTAACATGCCTTTTACTTATCAGCATAGTTTCATAAGGCCAAATTGCCCAAAAAGGTACCAAAGCTACAAAATCCTCATTCTCAAAAACAACCCGTTCCTGTTGCTCAAGTTCAATCTTCAAATAATCGGCCAATAAACCCGATCCGTTTTTAAGGTAATGTTCTTTTTGTTTTAGCGTTTCCTTCTCTACTTCAACCGGCACACTGCTTTGCGCCCATATCTGTCCGTGCGGATGTGGATTGCTGCATCCCATTATATCACCCTTATTTTCAAATATTTGTATGTATTTGATGAATGAATGCTGAGAAAGTTCCCTGTATTCTGTTACCCACATATCAATTACACCAGCCAGCTCTGTCAAATTTAATTCGGGCAATGTCAGGTCATGCCTTGGCGAAAAGCTGATAACCTTACAGATCCCACTTTGGCTTTCGGCTTTAAGTAACCCACCTATATCCGTTTTGCCTACAGGTGTATCTTCCAGCAATGATGAAAAATCGTTAGTAAAACTATAACTCTTTGTATATGCAGGGTTCTGGCTCCCATCAGATCTTTTGTTGCCGGGGCATAAATAACAGGCTGGGTCATACTCTGGTCGGTTATTAACTGCTTCGGCTTCAACTTTACCTTGCCATGGCCTTTTAGTGCGATGGGGTGCTACCAATACCCACTCTCCTGTTAAAATATTGTATCGCTTATGTGTGTGCTCGCTTAATTTAAACGTATCTTCTATAAAATCCATATGTCCTCAAGTATCGGTAAATAAAAGAAACCACACAAAAAATAGATGAATTTATTGCTAATGATTTATAAATAACAGCCGGATCCTTCCGTAGGGTCCGGCTAATTTTGCTGTAATATCAAAATTAGTTGATCTCCTGTTTCAGCTAATTTCAGCTACAAAAAAGGGTTTAAATATCTTTAATTATATTTTTCATTAATTGTAGCTTAGGCTACGAAAACAACCTTAATACTTATCACAATGATGACAGACAATTCGCAGGCCCTACCTAAGGGCTTTGTACGACTTAGCGGCTCCCAACAGGAAATAGCCGACAAACTTGGCCCCCTTGCCGATCTTGTAGGCACATGGCGCGGCAACACCGGATGGAATATGATAGCTGTCCCATCAAATTTAGGTGAGATCAAAAGCTTTAAACTGCTCATACAAAATTACTCGGAAACAATAACCTTTACCCCTATTGGGGCACCGGTACCAAACCGTGGCGGCGAAGACATGCAGTTTATTACCGGATTAACGTATGACCTTACCATAACTGATAATGCTACCGAAGGTGTTCTACACCTGGAAAATGGCATGTGGTTATACATGGCCGATGTACAAAAACAGCCGGATAAAAGGGATGACCTTTTTAAAGCGGCAGCGACCGATCATTTTTACACATTAGCCCGCCAGGCAAGTATACCGCATGGCGATGTTGTTGTAGCTTTAGGCGATGCAGTAACATCTACCGGGACACCGGTTATTCCACCGGTAGAGGGGCACCCTATTGACTTTGGCACCCCACCACTTAGGGGTTATCTGGATCAGTATACCCATACCGCCTTTCCTCCGGCACAGTTTGATACCAAAGACCCAAATGCTGCTCTGCGTAATGCGATTGAAGGCCAAAATATTGGAAATGTAACCACCATTACTGTTGATACGCTTGTTAAAGGCGGCGCTATAGTAAATATTCCGTTTGTACAGCAAACTGTTGACCCAACCCGGTTTGTATCAACCTATTGGATAGAGGACGTTACGCTGGCCGATGGTACTAAGTTTAAACAATTGCAATACTCACAACAGGCTGATCTGAATTTTATTCCGAAATTTAGCGGACTGGAAGGCACCATCATGTGGCCGCACATTAATGTAAACACATTACGTAAACAAAACTAATTTGTTAACCAAATACAAAAAGCGACGGAAGATAATTCCGTCGCTTTTGTTTACTCACTCCAGGGGGAATGTAAAATACAATCACAAAAGTTTTTGCGATGGAAATTAGGTATCATAAAAGCACATACATCAGCTTTGATGTTACCAAACGTAGTTTCTGTTTTATGTTCAAAGCCCGAGAAGAATGTCGGGATGATCTTGTTCTTAAAATCGTTTCTTGGAAAAGCAGCTATAATCTCCTCTCGATTTTCTTCGCTAAGGTTTTCATAACCTTCGCCCATAACATCAAGCCCAACCCCGCTATACATGAGTGCTACTTCGGCTTCTTTATGTTCGGCAATGCCAATGGTGGTATGCAGGGCAATGGTATCCCACACTAATCTTATCGATTCCTGGGCTATGCCATGGCTTTTCAGAAAATCCCTTGCGGCATTAGCGCCATCTACTTCAAAACGTTTATCAAGGCTGCTGTACTTAGGCGTTAACCCAAGATCATGAAATATAGAACTCACATACAGCAATTCGGGGTCGTATATCGACTTATTGCGCTTACCATTGAGTGATGAGAATAGAAAAACCCTTAACGAGTGATTATAAATAAATTCCGTTCCATGTTCCAGTAAAAGTTCAGTTGCTTGGTTGGCTAATGTACTATCGGGGATAATTATCCCGGCTACAGATTTTAATTTGCTAACAGACATTTGATTATTTTTTTATCAAAAGTAGGTTTGTCAGGCAACTGATGGAATGTTAAAACAGGTTAATCACATGCCAATATTTACAAATTGGGTGCGAAAACCTTGTGGTGATACGTGTGAGTTCTTCTTAAAGAAATGGCTGAATTGTTCGGGCGTAGAAAAGTTGAGCATAAAAGCGATCTCTTTTATCGGTTGCGAAGAAAATTGCAATGATCTTTTAGCTTCTGCTATCAGTTGGCCATTGATCAATTCTTTGGCACCATGTCCGCTGCATCTTTTAGATAGATCTGTTAATTTACGTGCCGAAATACCTAACTGGCGTGCATAGTCTGCAACCTCGTGCGAGTTTCGGTACTGTTGACTTAGGAGTTCTAAAAACTGCCCGTATAGCTGATTTTCAAAACTATCATATCCCCTGGCAAGGGATGCATTAACATTTGCCACCTTTATCATTATTATTTTAAGGTAGGCCGCAAGTGCATCTAATTTGTTACTGAAATCTGCCTTAAGATATTCCTGGTTTAACATTTCAAAAAGTAAACTAAGTTCTTTGTAATCTTCATCATTTAAAGGTAGCTGTTGGTTTACCGAAGCATTGTTAAACAATACCGCTTTGCAATTACTCGCGCTTGCCGGTGCCTTTTCCCAAAAACAATCTCCAAACGAAATTTCATATCCCGTGATATACATTCCTGTTTGAAATTGATAGATCTGTCCTTTAGCAATCAGAAGTAATTGGTTATCTGATATCGGAAAACTCAGATCATCTACCAGTAAATTTCCTTTTCCAGACTGAACGAGAATCATCCGATGATAAATTAACCGGCAGGCTATAGATTCAAATTTCTTATCCAGATAATTAACAGAAAAGGAATCTTTTAATTCTTTCTCGAAAACCGATTTGGACATTGACGATAACATACACTCACCCGTAATTAAAATGCAATTTACACTAAATACCTAATCTGACAGGTAAAAATCCTAAATCCGTTGCACCTAACCTATTTAATTTGCCCTTAATTATTGTATTTTCGTTTATGCACTACCTTATAGTTCAGCTAACCTGCCTCCTCGTCATCATTTTGTTAGTTGTGATGATAGCCGAAAAGATTAAAATAGCTTATCCTATTTTATTACTACTGGTTGGTTTGCCATTAGGTTTTGTACCGGCTTTAAGGGGTATCGAAATAAATCCCGAACTTATTTTTGTGATATTTTTACCGCCATTATTATATGAGGCCGCATGGAATACATCATGGAAAGATTTTTGGAAATGGCGCCGGGTTATCTCTAGTTTTGCATTTCCAATTGTTATTCTTACTTCCTGCGTTATTGCTTTTGTTTCGCAGGCAATTATTCCTGGCTTTACATGGGCTACAGGTTTTTTATTAGGAGGCATTATCTCGCCCCCTGACGCGGTTTCGGCCACCGCCATCTTAAAGAATATTAAAGTACCCAAAAGATTAGTAACTATTGTTGAGGGCGAAAGCCTGCTGAACGATGCATCCAGTTTGGTGGTGTTTCGTTTTGCACTTTCTGCTGTTGCCACCGGTAGTTTCGTTTTCAGCCATGCTGCGGTAAATTTTGTGTTGGTTATTATTATGGGTATTGCCATAGGTATTGCTGTGGCCCTGGTATTTTATACTATACACCGCTGGCTGCCAACAACTACAAATATTGATATCGTCCTTACGTTTATTACGCCCTACGCCATGTATATGGTAGCCGAAGAATTCCACTTTTCGGGCGTACTGGCTGTTGTTAGCGGCGGGCTGTTCCTTTCTATTAGGCGGCATAAATTTCTCACATATCGCAGCCGCCTGCAGGGAGTTAATGTTTGGGAAGCAGTAGCATTTGTGCTGAATGGCTTTGTATTTATGCTGATAGGGTTGGAATTCCCGGTTATTATCAAAGGCCTTGGGCCCGATGGTTTAAAGCCTGCTATTACGTACAGCTTGATAATTACCGGAGTGTTAATAGTAACCCGCTTTGCAAGCACTTATGGGGCTACTGTTTTCACCGTATTTATAAGCCGGTACATCAGGGTTGCTGATAGCAGGCCGGGATGGAAAGGACCAACACTTCTGGGATGGGCGGGAATGCGCGGAGTGGTGTCGCTGGCAGCAGCGCTTAGTATTCCACTTGCACTATCATCTGGTCAGGCTTTTCCAAATCGAAACCTAATCCTGTTTATTACCTTTTCAGTCATCATTGTAACGCTGGTGCTGCAGGGATTAACCTTACCGCTATTAGTTAAATGGCTGAATATTCCCGACCGTGATAATGATATTCCATTATCAAAACAAAGGCAGCTGATCAGGAAAAAACTCTCCCACCTTTCCTTAAGTATCCTCAATGATAAATACACTAAAGAAATGGATGGTAATGGCATGCTTAAATCATTAAGCATAAGGTTTAATGCCGACGTAGAGTTATTGAAAGACTGGGAAAAAGAAGACAACCCTGACCTTACCGAAGCTTTTTACAAAGAATATCGTACCATCATGGCTGACTTAATGTATCAACAGCGTACATTATTACAAACGCTGAATAAAAAGGAGAATATCAGCGAAGATCTGATTAGGCAGCAGTTAGAACTTATTGACCTTGAAGAAGAAAAATTACGACAATCCTTTGGCTTGTAAAGTGGCTCGCGGATTAACTACCTAATTCACTTCAAGGATGTTTGATTTAGTTTCGTTGTTTATTTCTGCTGTTTATAAACGCCAATATTTTCTTTGTTTCTTTGGGATAGATAGCAATGTTATGTGTGCGAACTAAATATGGAACAATCATTTTACCCCCCTCCGATTCCACCATTATAACATCAGATGGTGTAGCCGGCATATGGCAATCAATGCAATTTGTTATAAGGTTTTCTCCTAATTGCTCCTTTAATTTACACTGATTATGATTGGCACTTTTATGGCAATTGCTGCAATTAGCAGCGTATATTATCAAATCCGTTTTTTTATTACTATGGGTATTGTGGCAGGTATTGCAATCCATATTGCTCATTAAAAAGCATTTACTGGCAGCAAGCAAACCATTTTGATTACCATGCACATCAATTGTAGCTGGTTTTGGTTCTTGACGAAAAAACTCAGGTTCTTTAAATTTGGCAAGTGTATCCCCTATTTTAAAACTAAAGGTCGAGGTAAGATATCTGTCTTTATTACCACTATGACACACCGCGCAGGCATCTAACTTTTGTGTGCGGGTTAAGCTATTAAAGGATGTTATAAATGTTGCCTTTTTCTCTTTAGGGTGCTCGACATGAAAGGTTATATGCTGCGCAGACGGACCATGGCACCGTTCGCAATCAATACCTAAAATAATTGAGCTTTTGTCAAATTTTGTACTGTTAGACAACCTTTGCGGCTGCCCTTCTTTTTCGCTGATATAAGAGCTATGGCATTCAAAACACCGGGTTACAATTGGCCTTGTATAATTTACTATCCCACCAGCATAACCGGGGCTATTTGTCCAGTTGTTTAAATTTTCGAAATACGAAATTGGCAGTTCAAATAAGCCATCGTTTTTCCAATACAAATAGGTTTCGGCCTTTACGCCACCAAATACAATATCAAATCGTTGCGATTGTATTTCTTTGCCATTTTTGTATGCTACCTGATATACGCCACTGGCTCGTTTTTGCATAACAACTTTAAGGCTGTCACTAAAATTAAAGGTATTTTGCCCCTCTAAAAAGCTACCATGTATGTTATGTATAGATGCCTGTCTGGAACTTATATTGTGCGGGGTATTAATATAATCATCATAAACTTCCTTATGGCATTTTATACAAGCTTTTGAGCCTGCGAAGTTTTGACCCCGCGGGTCAGCACTTTTAGCCGGATTAAAACATTGGGTAAGTATAACTGATAATGGGATAAGAAAGAAAAAGAGCATTAAATAAAGTCTTTTATTTTTCATAGCCATTGCGCATTAAACTTACCAGATATAGGTAGCTACAGCACCTGCTTTTAAAGACGTGTTTACCATTTTTGAGCTATACCTGATATTGAAGTTCTGATCGGTACCGCCAGCGTTTAATACCACCAATACTTTTGAGCCATCTGTATTTTTAAAGGCTACCGTTTGGATATTGCTTAGCAGATCAGACGCTATCCTTACCGCACCCGGCCTCACAAATTTGGATGCATGAGCAATAATATAGTAGGAAACATTACGTGTTATGCCCGTGCCTACAGTAATAGCACCCAAACAGGTTGTGCAACCGCCTACAGTATGGGGGTTCTGATTCGGATCTGAAGCCAGGTTCCATTCAATAACATTACGACTCCAATTACGGGTTGCACCTATTATTAAATTACTAACATGCCAGGACAGATCGCCACCAAAATTACCACCGGCAAATGTAGCTTGTTCTGTAAAATATATATTTTTATCGGGGTACTGATCATGCACAGGGCCTAATGCGTTTATATTACCACCGTAAAGATGAAAAGCAGCTCCATCAACAAAATCTGCTGTGGCTTTATCCGCAAAAATATCGGTTGCATACTCAGGATGATCAGCATTATGATCGTACACAATTATTTTGGTAGTGATACCGGCAGCTTTAAAAGCAGGGCCCAAATTGTTTTTAACAAACTTCCCCTGGTCAACAGATAGCATGAGCATGCTGGGATTATTATAGGCGTTAAGCGGTTCGTTTTGTGGGGTTATGGCATCAATAGTGATACCTTCGGCTTTCATGGCCTGTATATATTTTACAAAGTATTTGGCGTAAGTATCAAAATATTCGGGCTTTAAGCTGCCACCATAAAAGCTATTGTTATCCTTCATCCATGCAGGTGCGCTCCACGGGCAAGAAAGTATTTTAATATTTGGATTAATGGCCAGTATTTTTTTTAGTATCGGCAACAGATCTGCTTTCTCTTTATCCAGGCTAAAGTTTGCTAAGTCTGTATCGCCGTTTACATCGTCGTAACTAAACGTTGCGGCGCTCAAATCTGATGCGCCAAGTGTGATTCGCAAATAACTTATACCAATGTTTGTACCATCCGTTTTAAAAAGCTCGTTCAATAATGCGGTTTTATTTGCATCGCTTAACGAATTAATAAGAGATGCACTACCACCTGTAAGCGCAAAACCAAACCCGTCAATAGGTTGATAGGTTCTTGTGTCATCTACATTAATAGTGGGGTTACCATTGGTATTTGTGTTAAATACAAGTGCAACATTCTGCTGTTTAAACAGTTGCGTTTGGTCTGCCGTGGTAAGCCACATATTAACATCTGTAGTAACTGGTGTTACAGGGGTTCCCGGCGTAACAGGAACTACCGGTTTAGGGGTAGTGCCGGGTGATGATTTACTGCAACCATATTGTACTACTGCCAAACCAATGGCTGTTATTATAAGCAGATATCGCGTAATTTTTTTCATTCTGTTAGGATGCTTTAAGCAAATTATTAGAAAAAAGAGCCCCCTATTAGCCAGGTAAGGCCAATTGATTAATATAAAAGTGACAAGGTTTAGGTTATTAGTTAGTTGTCATTTTGTAAAAACGAACATAGTCTACCTGCATTGATACGGGAAAAATAGAATCGTCGACACCCTTTATGCCACCCCAATTACCACCTATAGCAAGGTTAAGCAGTACATGAAAAGGTTTATCATAAGGCCAGCCTGCTGACCCTTTACCATCGTTTGTGTAGGTAAATATCAATTTATCATCATAATAACCTTTTACAGCTGTTGGTGTCCAATCGGCTCTGTAAACATGAAACTCCGTAAAGGCAGTTGGGATACTAAGCGTACTTGATTTTGAATTACCCGCGTTATACAGTTGGTTATGCACGCTGAAGTGAACATTATTAGGGTCGTAACCAACATGTTCCATAATATCAATTTCGCCCGAGTTTGGCCACGAGCCATAGGCATAATCATTAGGCAGCATCCATATAGCCGGCCAAGTGCCTGTACCAGCAGGAATTTTTGCTTTCACCTCTATACGGCCATAAAGCATATCGCTCCCATTTTTTGATACCATTCTTGACGATGTATAGTTCATGCCACCCATGCTTTCTTTTTTTGCAGTGATGGTTAGTACGCCATCTTTAATCACGGCGTTATTTGTGGTATTTGTATAATACTCCAATTCGTTATTTCCCCAACCGCTACCGCCTACATCATAGTTCCACTTTGTTGGGTCGGGCGCACCGTTGGCATCAAACTCATCAGACCATGCAACTGTACTTTCAAAGCCATAAACTTTAGCCGGCTGTTCAATAGGTTTAAAGGGAGGTAAAACAGGCTCACTCTTTTTAGAGCATGATGCCATACTTAAAACAATTATTGGGCATACCGCTAATAACAGCTTTTTCATATTGTATAATTAAAGTAACAAGGCTGCTTATTAAGCAAGCAACCTTGTACCATTTATAAATTAGTTTATTCCGCGCAGGGTTACTTTAGTAAACTCGATGCCGGTAAGGCCAAGGTTATTACCACCGCTTTTAATTAGCAGATACATTTTACCGGTTGTTGCAGCGGTAACAGTATTGCCGCTACCTGCACACTGTATAGCAGATAATTTACCGTTAAATGCAGTTTTGCCGCAACCTGTCCAGGTGTTGATAGCAAGGCGTGCGCCGCCGTCGCTATAATCTGAACCACCTGGTTGTTGCTTACCAAAATAAACCTCAAACCATGTATCGCTTGCACCACTACCATCTACATTCATATCTATCTGGTATTTACGGCCGGCAACCACATCTATCGCCTGCCAAACTGCAGCATGGCCATAATTACCACCTTTAGCAACCATTTTACCATTGTCGATAGCCATTGTAACACCCGGTGATATTGTAATATGGCTCCAGAAAGCGTCATCGCTGGCTGCCATATTTGAACCAAGCACAAGGTTACCTGCAGATGGATCTGACGTAGCAACATCAATATCCTGAGACGCGGTTTTTATTGCACCTCCCTTGCCTATTGCATGCAGCGTAACGGTATATTTTCCTGCATCCGGAAAGAACACGGTATCAGTTGCTTTACCAATAGGAGGTGTGCCACCTTCTCCAAGGTCCCACTTTACCCCTAATACGCCTTTTGTGTCAGCATTTAAAACGTAATAATTTGATTTACCAGCAACAGGTGTAACAGTAAAAGAAGCATTCAGATCGGTTGATGTTAAGCCATTACCCTCACCAACTTCCTCGGGCTTGCAGCCCGAGGACATTGCAATAGCCATTACACCTAAAGTGCAGGCCTTAATGATATTCAATTTCATATTATTTAAATAAATAGTTAATTACTTAGTACCACCCCACTCTTTACTTTGCTCAAGCTTAGTGTTGCTTAAATCATTAAGTGGTATTGGCAATATTTCATGCTTACCCGCAACAAATCCTCTTGATCCTAATATAGTTGGCGCATCGCCCCAGCGTACAAGATCAAACCAACGGTGGCCTTCACCTGCAAGCTCTAAACGCCTTTCCCTTTTCAGGTTTTCAAATGTGGCGGCTAAGTTGTGGGTTGTACCATCGTTATAAGCCCTGGTGTGTACAGCTGTCATTAAGGCGGTTGCACGGCTTAAATCACCATTACCACGTATTAAAGCTTCGGCTTCCATTAAATAAGTATCTGCTAAACGTATTTCATACAAATTTTGCGGGTAATTCAACTCAGGTGCACCCCCACCAGTGGTTTTATCAGATAAATGACCTGCAAATTTGCCAAGGAAGTACCCGGTATTCATATAACCGGCTGTATAATTGGCTATGCCATTTGCTTTTAAACTATCCAGGTTAGCTACAGTGGCTTTATTTCGCGGATCAAAATGTATGGCGTCAAACAAATTTTTGGTTACTGGCAAAAAGCTATATCCAGAAATGTAATCAGGGGCTCCGGG
The DNA here is from genome assembly GCF_028288105.1 of Mucilaginibacter sp. Classification (GTDB taxonomy): domain Bacteria; phylum Bacteroidota; class Bacteroidia; order Sphingobacteriales; family Sphingobacteriaceae; genus Mucilaginibacter. Next base: position 21,260 of record NZ_JAQBOI010000261.1, read on the forward strand.
TAATAGTGGAGTGTACCCACGAGGGCCTACAATAATGTTCAGCACGTTACCTTCTGTACATGCTATACAGCCCCAATCGCCGGCAGACTTTGAAGAGTGGCCAACTTCTAAAACAGATTCGCTGTTAAATTTATTTGAAGTTTTCCATAGGTCGGCAAAGTTAGTTACCAGCTTATAGCCATAAGTAGCATTTGTTTGACCTGGCGTTGAACCATTTACTTCCTTAAATTCAGCCGCAGCTTCGGCCCATTTCTGTTCGTAGAGGTAAACTTTTCCTAAAAGTGCATGTACCGCGCCTTTTGTAAGGCGGCCACCTTCGGTAGCAGCATTAACTGTGGCCGGTAAATTAGGATCAGCAATAGCAGTTTTTAAATCTGTCTCTATTTGGGCATATACTTCGGCCGGTGTAGCCTGTAATACCTGATCTATCTTATCAGCGGCTACAGTCTCTTTTAATAAGGGAACATTCTTAAACAATCTAACCAGATCAAAGTAAAAATAAGCCCTTAATGCTGTAGCTTCTGATGCATATCTGCTTTTTAATGCATCATCCATAGGCACATTAGGTAATTTAGAAAGCAGCACGTTTGCGCGGAATACACCCGAGAAGCCTGCCTTCCATAATTCGTAAGATGGCCCTACCGAAGGTGACAAGGTGTAATTTGAAAAAACCTGCAAATCGTTAATATCAGTGGAGTTGCCCCCGCCAGCATAATGATCATCAGAAGCGGCATCCATTGCATTCTCTTTTGTTACAAAGCCACCGCCCTGCCATCCAACAACGTCATATACGGCTACTAAACCGTTAAACGCCTCTGTTTGGTTCCTATAATAATTTGATTCCAGATCGGTACCTAAAGGCTTTACATCTAAAAAGCTTTTTTTACATGAGGTTACGCCTATGGCACCTATTAAAAAAAACGATAAATATTTTATACTCTTTTTCATTTCTTTATTTAAATTAAAATCCAACACTTAACCCTATCATAAATGAACGCGCCTGCGGATAAAAACCACGATCAATACTATAGCTACCACCACCAATCTCTGGGTCGTAACCTGTATATTTAGTAAAGGTTAACAGGTTTTCACCTGTTACATATACTCTTGCCCTTCTCATGCCTATTTTGCTGATCAATGTTTTTGGAAGTGTATATCCTAATTGCAGCACTTTGATACGGAAGTAAGATCCATCTTCCAGATAATAACTCGAATTAGATGTGGTGTTGTTATTAGGGTCGCCATCTACAACACGGGGCTCGGTATTAGATGTACCCGGACCGGTCCACCTGTTTAAGCGTTTCGTTGTAAAGTTTGAGTTGCTAATATCAAGGCGGTGCAATCCCTGAAAAATTTTATTCCCGGCTTGTCCTTGTCCAAATATTACAACATCAAAGCTTTTGTAGGCAGCATTAAATGTTAAACCATAAGTCCATGTTGGTGTTGGGTTACCAATAAACGTACGGTCCTTATTATCAATAGAGCCATTACCGTCTAAATCTGCCCATTTAAAATCACCAGGTTTAGCATTTGGCTGAATTTTAGTTCCGGTAGCCGATACATAGCTATCAACTTCTGCCTGTGTTTGAAATATTCCGAGGTTGTCATAACCATAAAAAGAGTTATATGCTTCTCCAACTGCAGTACGGGTTACGCCATCCCGTATACCTTGAAAACCGCTGCCATCTCTAAATTTAATTCCGTTAGATAAAAACGTAACGTTATTTTTTATGTGCGAGATATTACCGTTAACATTAAAGTTAAAGTCGCCCACTTTTTTATGATAAGCCAGTTCAAGTTCAACACCTGTATTTTCCATATCACCAATATTGGTTGCCGGATTAGAAATAGCACCAACATACAGCGGAATTTGAGGATTTTGAAGTATGCCCGAGGTTTTTTTCTTAAACCACTCCAACGTCAGGTTAAAATCGTTAAGTAATACCATATCAACACCTACGTTAGTTTGTGCAGTTTCTTCCCAATGTAAGTTAGGGTTTGATGGTGCGTTAGGGCTATAACCGCTTATATATTCATCACCGGTACCGAAGCTATAGTTACGGCCTCCACCAACAGTAGAAAGGAATGCGTTATCGCCGATAGCATCGCTACCTACAATACCATAACCACCACGTACTTTTAAGAAATTAACAACTTCGTTTTTTGGCCAGAATTCCTCTTTTGTTGGCACCCAACCTAAAGAGAATGATGGAAAAGTACCATATTTATAATTTGCACCAAACCTTGAAGAACCATCTCTTCTGATTATACCCTGCAATATGTAGCGCTCATCGTAATCATAATTTAAACGTGCAAATAACGAACTAATGGTATGTTCCTGGCCTTCGCCGCCTGAACCTACCCTGTTTGCCGCTGGTATGCTATAATTTAAGGATGCATCGTTAAAATTATCAACAGGGAGGTTGTAGTAAGTTACACCCTGGGTATAAGTTTTACTATCTGAATATGCTCCCTGGCCAATAAGCACGTTTATGTTATGCTTAAATATATTGCGTGTATAGGAGGCTGTATTTTCAACATTCCAATCAAATCTTCTTGTGCTACCACGAAAGTAACTATTTTGAGATGTAACAGTAGATGAATTAAGATACGCAACCGGGTTAAAGGATTCTGACCCGTAAAACGCCATTTTAGTACCTAAAGTTGATCTTAATTTCAAACCTTTAATTGGCTCAATTTCAGCATACACATTACCTACTATATTATGTGCCCAATTGTAATTACCCAAACGAGTTGAAATATAGGCTAATGGATTGGTGATCTCCTGGCCAACAATTGCTTGCCCGTTTGCATCAACTGATATACCATATGGGTATCCCTGGGCATTTCTTCGAACAGGATTAGTTGAATACGGACTTTTTGAAGCTACGGCTGCATCAGTTATTAATACAGGAGTAGTAGGGTCTAAGTTTAGGGCCGAACTTAAGGGGCCTCCAAATTCGCTATTGGTGTTTCCTAAACCGATTGATTTATTGTAAGTATAACCAATATTTTCGCCAAAGTTTATCCATTTGGCGGGTTTGTAAGTTTGATTTACCCTAAAATTTATCCTTTTATACTTTGATATCTCGGTGGCTACAATACCATCCTGTTGTAGATAACCAAAAGAGGTATAATAGCTTGATTTATCTGTACCACCGCTTACACTTAGCTCATGGTTTTGACGTTTTGCACTATTGTTAAAAATGACAGACTGCCAGTCGGTACCTTTACCAAGCGACGCAGGGTCAGCATAAGGAAGTACGGTACTACCACTTGCAGCAGCAGATTCATTCCTTAATGTTGCATACTGCGTGGCGTTCAACAAATCAAGTTTTTTGGCAGGGGCCGATGTGCCATAATAGCCCGCATAGTTGATCTGCGGTTTACCTTCGCGGCCCTTTTTAGTGGTTACCAAAATTACACCTGCAGCTGCGCGTGTACCATATATAGCTTGTGAAGCCGCATCTTTTAATACTTCAATAGATTGGATGTCTGATTGGTTTAAATATCCAATACCGCCGTTATCTACCACAACACCATCAACAACCCATAACGGATCGTTATTATTGAATGATGTGATACCCCTCACACGTACAGTAGCACCTTCACCGGGTTGGCCATTGTTTGCTGCAATGGTTAAACCAGAGGTACGCCCCTGTAATATTTGCTCTACCCGGGTTACCGGAAGGTCTTCAAATTCTTTTGCAGTAACGCCCGATATAGCGCCGGTAGTTACACTTTTCTTTTGCGTACCATAACCTACTACCACAACTTCGTTTAACCCTCTTACATCTTCAACCAGGGTTATCGATATAAAACCTTGTTTACCAACTGTAACTTCGGTTTTGCGATAACTAACAAATGCTATAACTAAAACTGAGTTTTCATTAGCCACATTTAATTTAAAGTTACCGTTAACATCTGTTACAGTACCATTTTGAGTTCCTTTTTCAAGGATGGTAGCGCCGGGTAATGATAAACCACTTTCATCAAGCACTTTACCTGTAACGGGAATAGATGCTACAGTTTCATCTGCATTCGCAACATTATCATTTGCAGCAGCAGCGCTCTTAGCCGCTTTAATATCAGATGGTTTTCCAAGCACAATTCTGTCCTTCAAAACCTCGTAATCAATGCCGTTACTTTTCAGTAATTCATCAAGTACGCTTTTAAGATCCTGCTTCTCAAAGTTTATAGTTACTTTTTGAGATAGGTTTACAGAGTTTTTACTGTAAATGAATTTGATGTCATTATTTTTCTGCAAGTAATTTAAAACCTCTTGTACAGAAGTCTGCTTAAACGACACACTAACCGTTTTGTCAAGTATGTTTTGAGCCTTTAAAGGGCTTGAATAAGCAATACTGCTTAATAGAACTGCTATCAGGATTTGACTAAATGTAATCTTCATGATTTTAGACCAGGGGATAGGCTTTCGTAAACGAAATTTCATATATTTGTTATGTTTCTTTGTTAAAAATGAGACAATTAAATGCCCGGTACACCATTTTTGGTGCATCAATAGCAGGGCGTTTTAAACTTAGGAGTGCTCGTAACACTTCTAAGTTTCTTTATTTATGGGGTATCTAAACCTCAGGGCTGAGGCATTTTATGAGGGTATCTTATTCTTCATAGGCTTACTGGGTTAATTTGGTTAGTAATTGGTTTAATTAAGTTCTATAATATTTTCTTTGATCTGGTAATTCACGTTAATGGATTTCTTTAAGGCCGCCAGAACATCGGGCAGGTTAAATCCTGCAAAATCTGCATTAAGTATATAATGGTTCAGCTTCTCATCTGCAACCTTTATATGTACGCCATACGTTGAATTAAGTACCGGGATAATCTCGCGCAACGGTTTATTATCAAATGATAGGTTAACCTGGTTCCATATTTTTAAAGCCGGCTCATTAATGATGCCTGCCGGTTTTAAAAGGTGTTTATCAATTAAATAAATTGCTTTTTGATTTGGGTAGAGTATAATTTCGTGCTTCTCTAAACTGGTTGAGAAATTATTGTCCTTATCCCCATTTTTGATACTTACCGAAACTTTACCGGTAATAACAGAAACATCGGCAGTATTGCTCCTATAATTGTCGCGTATTAAAAAACTAGTTCCCCATACCTTGGTGATTATTGACCGGCCATTTATTATAAACGGGCGCTTAGGGTTTTTAGTAACTTCAAAAAAGCCTTCGCCATACATGGAGATAATGCGGGCATTAGCAGCAAATATTTTTGGATACCTTATGTTACCGCCCGGATTTAACCAAATTATGCTGCTATCGGGTAATACAGCTTTGTAAATTTGGGTTGAGTTGTTTGTAATATCCACCTGTTCAACGGTTAACGTAGCAACCGGTGCATGTGTAAATGAAGTTTTGCTTGTATTAAAAAGATAAAAGGCAGTTAAAAATACAGCTGTTATTGCGGCAGCGGCAGACCATTTTATTAAAACAGAATAGCGGAACCTTTTAACAGGTGCTGCCTCTTTTGCAGGAGCTTCAATATTTTCGATAATGCGGTTGTAAATACGCGCCTCTATCTCTTTTTCTTCGGCAACGCTTACTTCAGAAATAAAATCATGCTCGTTTTCAAAAGAGTGATACCATTGTTTTACTAATGTTATCTCTTCCTCTGTACAATCACCATGTAAATACTTTTCCAGTAATTCTACGGGTATAGGTTTCTTCATGAAAAAACAAAAATATTGGTTGGTTTATAAATACTTGACGTATAATTAAGGTGTATCCCCTACTCGTTAATAAAATATTTATTTTATCAGTACGATTATCAGGAGCAGGAAATAATTATTAAGACTTAGACGCAGTCTTTTTAGAGCTTTTGTAAGATGGTTCTCTACCGTTTTTTCGGATATGCCAAGGTGTTGTGCTATTTCTTTATTGGTTTTATGATCAACCCTGCTTAGCTCATAAACCGACCGGCATTTATCTGGCAGCTGGTTAACAATTGAATTGATATTTAATTCCAGGTCCCTAAGCATAATGGCATCTTCCGTTGAATGATCAGCCTCAGAATAAACCAGTTGGAGCGATTCTTTATATTTTAACCTGGTAAGCTCTTTACGATAATAATCTATTACACGATAACCTACGCTTGCATAAAGGTACCCGCCTAAAGTTTGGGTAATACTAAGGGCATATCGTTTATGCCACAAGGCAGTAAATAATTCCTGAACAATTTCTTCGGCTGCATCCTTATTCTTTAAACGTTTATAAGCTTCAGCGTATAATGTTTTCCAATAACGGGCATAGATCTCCTTAAATGCGCCAAGAGAATCTTGTTGCATAAGGTTAATCAGTTCCTCCTCATCAGACTTAGTAAAATTGGTCATGCTATGAATGCACAAAGGTTAACAATATATGATGTAATTATTAACCATCAAACAAAACTCACAAAAAAACAGATAATTACCAAGTTAGGCGTGATGTTTTTTTGAGAGGGTATATTTTGTTTAGCAATACCGATCGTTATAATAAACAATGACCGACCCAATGTGTTATTAACAGGAAAATGTAAAAAGCTATGCTCTCTGCAGTTATTGCCGCTTATGATTATAATGCTGATACGGAAACGCTCACTGTGCGCTATCGGTCTGGCAAGGTTTATAACTACCTGCAGGTACCGGAAAAGGTATATAAAGAGATGCGGGCTACAATGGCTAAAGGCATTTTTCTAAACAGAAACATCAAAAGAAAATATCCGTTCGTCGAAATCAACCCTTAGCTATTATACTTCCCGCACTTTCTTTACCCTCAAAGTAAATAATTTATACTCCTAATTATTTTGGAGGGCATAGCTGCATAAATGTAACTATACTACTTGCCTCGTAAGATTGTATATCTCCGGTTGGGCAGTGAATGCTGTAATTTCTGAATGTAAGGTTCCTTTCGGTATCTCTATTCTTCCACCCGGTATTAATGTTAATTTGTACCCAATCTAAATACTGGCTTTGGCCGCCATCATTTATTAGCTGCATAATGTATTGCGCAAAAATTGATTTTAAAACGCCTTGCTCGTTAAAATCACCTTCGGCTGGCAAGATGCCATTGGTACTCATCTTATTTTTTGTATAATCGGCAGCTAACTTTGCATCATTCAGATAGGCAACGTCTTTTGTTTCTTTATATAACATTACAGCTGCACCTATAGCAGTACCCTGATTGTAAGTATAATCTTCATATCCCGGCGGGTTATTACCTATTTTATGATCGGCCACCCGGCCGTTAGTAGCATCAAACAAATTGGCCTTTGCCCAGTCATATATTGATTTTGCTTTATCCAGATAGCTTGCATCACCGGTTATTTTATAAAGACGCAGTGCCGCGATAACCGTTGGATAATTTATGCATGCATTTTTACCGCTGTGTTTAAAATCCCAGAACATACCGCCATTTGCGCTATCGTACGACCCGTTCCACACACGGTTAAACCCGGCGATAGCCTTTTGCAGATATTCGGGCTTACCGGTTATCTGGTTTGCACGGGCAAGTGCTATAACCCACCACATCATATCATCATAAATAAACCAGGTAGTGGTATTATCCCAATTATATCCATCATACTGGTTAAAACCACCCTGATAAATATCATTAACCCTTATTAATTGCGCGGGATCTTTAGTGCGTTCATAAACGTTCATGGCCATATCCCAGTATATAGCTTGTGTCCATATAGCGGCTAAACCATCTTGCCTGGTAGTATTATAATATAGCTTGGCTGATGAGTTATAAAAGTATTTATTGAAAGCTGTGTACGCGGTTGTTGCGTCAGCAGCCGTGAAATTATTGTTTACTTCGGGTTTATCCGGTTTTTCGATAGGTGCTGTTCCTTCTTTCCCTTTACTGCAGCTTGCCACAGTAATAAACAAACTTGTTAACAGGATATAGAATATTTTTTTCATAGGTAGATTGTCTAATTATTTCTCGTTAGATAATGAATAAGGGGCTTCGGAGGGTTTAATCCCTTTTAGTTTATTGGGCTGTGCCGACATATTAAAGTTGAGCGTAGCACCCTTTAATAATGCGGAGTGACTTAACCAATTGAAAGTATAAGGCTTGCCATTAACACTTAAACTGTTTACATATTTGTTTTGCGAACTGTTATTAGCTGCATTTATGCTGATGATTTTCCCGTTCTCCAGTTTAACTGTTACCTTTTTAAACAGCGGGGCACCTAACACATACTGATCACTTGCAGGCGTAACCGGATAAAAGCCCATTGATGAAAATACATACCAGGCAGATGTTTGCCCGTTATCCTCATCACCGCAATAACCATCGGGTGTGGGTTTGTACATTTTATCTATTACATCTCGTACATGAAGTTGCGTTTTCCATGGCTCGCCTGCGTAATTATACAAGTAGGTCATATGTTGTATGGGCTGATTGCCATGTGCATACTGACCCATTCCTGCAATTTGCATCTCTCTTATTTCGTGAATAACACTTCTATAATAACTATCATCAAATACCGGCGGCAGCGTAAACACAGAATCCAGTTTGGTAACAAACTTTTGTTTGCCACCCATCAGGTCAATTAGCCCCTGTACATCATGAAATACGCTCCAGGTATAATGCCAGCTATTACCCTCGGTAAAGGCATCGCCCCATTTAAACGGATTAAAGGGCGATTGGAACTGACCATCTTTATTTTTGCCACGCATTAAACCGGTTGAAGGATCGAACAGATTTTTGTAGTTCATGCTGCGTTTTCTGTAAACATTTGTTTCTGATGCCGGGCGACCTAAAGCTTTACCCAATTTGTATATCGCAAAATCGTCATAGGCATATTCAAGCGTGCGGGCAGCGTTCTCGTTTATCTTAACATCATAAGGCACATAACCTAATGTATTATAATAGTCTACTCCCCGCCTACCGGTTGCATTAGGGCCGGTGTTACTGGCACCATGTAACAAAGCTTGGTAAAGGGTTTGAATATCATAGCCACGCCCTCCTTTAAGGTAAGCTTCGGCAACAACCGATGCGGAGTTATTACCCACCATAACATCGGCGTAACCTGGGCTGCTCCATTCAGGCAGCCAGCCACCTTCTTTATAATCGTTTACCAGCCCCGCCTGCATTTCTTTATTGATAGATGGATACACCAGGTTTAGGAAAGGGTACAATGCCCTGAAGGTATCCCAAAAGCCTGTGCCTGCAAACATGTAGCCTGGCAAAATTTTACCATTATATGGGCTGTAGTGAACTATTTGATTCTTGCTATCTAACTCATATAATTTATTGGGGAAGAAAAGCATGCGGTACAGGCACGAGTAAAATGTGCGGGTTTGATCTATTGAACCACCATCTACCGTGAGGCGGTTTAACGTGTTATTCCAGATGGTTTTAGCTTTTTGTTTTGTGGTTGCAAAGCTTTCTTTACCCAGTTCACGTTGTAAATTAAGTTCTGCCTGTTCAATACTTATAAACGACGAGGCTACACGCAGGTTTACCGCTTCGCCCTTTGTTGTTTTAAAGCTGATGACTGCACCCGCATGGTCGCCGGTGTATTCCAGCTTACCGTCCTCAATGTCTTTATTATGCCAGGTTGATGCATTCTTAAACGCCTTATCAATGTAGATAACAAAGTAATTTTTGAAATTGGCAGGAACCGCGCCACTGTTACGGGTGCTGTAACCTACTATTTTATTTTCACCCGGGATGATCTTTACGTAAGATCCTTTATCAAAAGCATCTATCACAATATGTGAGCTATCACTTTTAGGAAAGGTAAACTTAAAGCTTGCTGCCCGTTCGGTTGGCGCTATTTCTGTGTTAATATCATAATCTGCCAAATAAACGCTGTAATAATATGGCTTGGCTATCTCCGCCTTATGCGAGAACCAGCTGGCGCGATCGGCTTCGTCAATCTTTATTTTGCCGGTTTCAGGGAAGATAGAAAATTGCCCATAATCATTCATCCAGGGAGATGGCTGGTGAGTTTGTTTGAAGCCAACTATCTTATCGGCATTGTAGGTATACTGCCAGCCGCTGCCCATTTTACCGGTTTGCGGTGTCCAAAAATTCATGCCCCATGGCAATGCTATTGCCGGGTATGTATTTCCGTTTGAAAGTGACGGTTTTGAATCGGTCCCCATCAAGGGATTTACCAGATCGGCCAGGTTTGCCTTATCAATTTGTGCCGAAGCAATTATTGGTAAAAAAGAGAGGGCAATTAAAAATATTTTTTTCATTTAAAAATAGGTGATGAGTAACAGTGCAGCTGATATATCAGCTACACTACACATACACGGGATACCCCATGTATGGTAGCGGTAGCTTTCTTAAACCAACTCCAATAGTTTACCAACTTAAACTAACTTTAATTCCGTCGGGGTTATTTGCAAACCCCAGATATAATGTATTTGAAGACGCATCCCACGATGTTTTCGCATCGGTTATTGCCTGCCCATTGCTATCGGCAACTTTAGTTACCTTAGGTTTGGCGGGCAGCAAAACGCGCATACTGTTTAATGTTTTAATAGGGCTTTTTGCCACAAATGAATAGCTTGCCCCTTGTACTTTTTCGTTATAAACCCGCGCGGCACCGGCTAAAACCTGCGGTTTGGTTTTATTGGCTACCCGGTTAACGTTATATAATAAAGCCTGCTCGCCCGGATTTATCGTTTTTTCGGCAAGTACCGGTAATTGCGGATCGAACAGGTCAATTACAGGTCCTTTAATAATGTAAGGTTTGTTATCAGCGTTTTCATCCATTACCGAAACAACATCATAAGGCCCACGCTCCAGGTAAAGGCTGTTTTTGAATACCAGCTTACCGGCTTTAGCATCGTTTTCGTAACCTTGTTTTACAAGGTCAATAAACTTAGTATCGGCATTAGCTTCTAATACAAACTCTTTTGGATTTTGCCTTACTATGTAAACCGTTCCTTTGCCAACATTAAATTTCTGCTTGCCTGTTGCTGCATTTATATTAAACAACTTAAAAAGGTGTTGTGAAGGGGCTGTAAATTTATTCCCTTTGGTGTTCCACCACTCCATTACTGATTGGTAAGGATCATCATCGCGACCGCAATAAATTAGAACACCGCCTTGTTTAACCCAAGCCGCTAACGAAGCGTGCACAGCCGGCGAAACAGGTTTCATGTTAGAATAGCTAACTACCAATACCTTAATGTTTTTTAGCGAAGCGGCATATGACAAGTTTTCCATGTGCACGGTTTGCACCGGTACACCACGTTTTAACAAAGGCAATGTTTGCCCGTAGAAGTTAGAGAACTGAGGATCTTCGAACCCGTTATGTGTAGGGAACCGTTGAAACATTAATGAATTACTCATTAACACGCCTACCCCATTAACACCTGTTACTTTATTAGTTGATGCCGGCATACTATTCAGGGCATTTACCATTATCTGCATTTGGGTTGAATAGTATTGTGGTATTAGCACCTTCTCGTTACTGTTGGCCACTTTGTATGGGTGGGTATAGATCCGCTCTGGCCATGGCATTACCTCATAATCGGCAACCATTGGGTACAAAAGCTTTGCGGTAAAGGTGGCCTGATAATTCTTCTTATAATCGCTCCAGTCGCGTGGCCAGTCCTCAATAGGATCTGTCAGGAAAAACATTTTGCGTTTGGTTGGCGCGGTCATAGATACCATTGAGCCATACTCCAGAAAAGCATTTTCAAATACTCTTTCCTTTTTCTGTCCATCAAAATATGTTGGTTCGCGTGAGGTGCCTGTCCATACCTGGGCTATATAGCCATCAATTCCGGGCAATGATGCAAGGCTGGCTTCGGGGCTAACAATTTGCCATGATGAATAGTTAACCAGCGAGTGTGTGGCAATGAACACTTTAATGCTTTTCCCCTTGCTTTTACCGTAGGCTTTGGCATAAGATGATACTTCTTTAATAGCGTTATAATACAACTGGTATTTTAACTTACTGGAGAGGTATGTATTCTCGGCCGACTCATGCTGCGGTTTCCACGGAAAGCCATAGTATTTTTGCCATTCCTCTTTAAATGGCGCGCTATAACCTGCCCTTGCCCAAAACTCGGGTTCTTCTAAAAAAATATTAGTTATTCCTACATCTATCACCCGTTTTATAACGGCGGTTTTCATGTATTCAATAAATGATTTAACCGGTACAACATAGGGCATATCTTTACCGTGGAATATGGTATCGCCTTTTTGTGTTACCTGGCCCACGCCAAGGTGATTAATGCCATCCCACTTACCTAAAAAGTAGTCTTTGTAATCGCCCCAGGCTATACCTGTCATAAAATTTGTTTGGTAGCCGTGGTCGCGCCATGATTGTACACGCTGTTCAAAGGTCATCCCTTTACGATCGTTAACACCGTAAACGATGGCGATATCAGACCGTACGTCAATTTCTGGCATCCATGGGCTGCTGGTTTGAAAAGCAGTTTTTTCTTTTAAGGGGACCGGCTTGGTTGTTTGTGCATTTACACTAATAGAAAGTGCAATTAAGCAGCAAGAGGATAGAAGTTTTTTCATAGAGGCTATTTTATAATCCTGCTTAAGAACTTTAATATTCTTAAGCAGGTGGTAATAGGGTATCCTAAGGAACAGTTACAGTTTTAACATCGGTATAATTGTAATATTTGAGCCCATAATTAGTTCTGGCCCCAACTCTTAAAAAGTATTCTCTTTTTGTTGGCAGTGGGCCACCCTTTGTGGTTAATGTTATGGTTTGCCCTACCTGTGCGTTCGCTTCTGATCCGTTGTAATCAATTTGTGGCGAGTAACGGTTATCGAAATTATTATTGCCAACAAATTTGTTTGAATTTACAAACAGGTGTACATCAGTTATGTCCTGCTGAAAGTTTGGATCAGTAGTGCCACGGGTAAATTTAAATGATGCAGTTACCGTACCATCGGGGTTCAAAACCGGCTCGCCAATCCATTCAATCCTTAAAAAAGGGTCTACAGAAAAATTAACGTTTGTTGTACCTTTAATATCAACTGTTTGGCTTTTATCAATAATGGTTGCTCCGCTTGCGTCTGTTTGCACCAGGGGCACAAACGCGCCTTCGGCACTTATTACATTTTTCCCGGCAAATAACTTGGTGTAGTTAAATGTACCATCCTGCATAGAACTGATATAAAAAGGTGTGGGATTATCGCTCCAGCTTATTTCCATCAGCTTTATTCTTGTTCCACCTCCCCCATTTTCGGTTTGTAAGGTTTTATTTGTACCCGCGTCAATTACGCTTCCATTAAGGGTTTCGGTAGGATCCGGGTAATTATCTAATTTACTGCAAGAGCTGCCGGCCACGGCAACTATGCAGATCGCTATCATATAGAATATCTTTTTCATTCTCTTATTATTAATAACCTGGGTTTTGTATTAATTTTTGACTTTTTTGGATCTCGCCATTAGGAATTTGCTCATAATACCAGCGTACATCAAATGTGTAGCGAGAGTTTCTTTCGTCGGTACGTGCATCAAAGAAGTACTTTTTGTCGTTTGCAGAATAAAATGGCATTAAAACCCTGTAAATGGTCGAATTTTGTTCCTTATCAGCAACTCTCCACCTTCTCAAATCCCACCAGGTTTTATTCTCAAAGCCTAATTCTTTCCTTCTTTCAATACGGATGACGTTGACATTTGTTAGATCTGCCGCGCTGGCCAACATGGTTGCACCTGCCCTTTCACGGATCTGGTTTATTTCCATAAAAGCGTCTTGCAGATAAGCTTTATCATTTTGGCCAAGTGCGTTCAGTTCATAAGCTGCCTCAGCACGGTTTAATAATACTTCTGCATAGCGCATCTCAATCCAAGTTTGGTCTGAACGATTTTCCAGAACCTCTGAAGTAGGTTTATCAGGTACCAGAAGTTTACGGACCGAAAAGCCTGATATAGCAGCAGTTCCATCCCCTGTAAATACACCACTTAAACCTGCAGGGTTCATTGTTCCACCACCAGGTAGGTTATATGGTGTTTGGCTGGCGTTTGATGATTGCACAATATTGGCGGTTGGATAATTAGCTGTTGAACCGGCCGGCAACAGCGGGCTTATACCACCTGCAGAACTACCTGTGTAAATTCCGCGGCGGATCTCGATGCTTTGACCTTTAAATACATCGCCCGGCAAAATAACGGTTGCCCTTAACCTTGGTTCGGCATTAGCAAACAGATCAACAGTATTGGTATACAGATCATACTTGCCGCCTGTTGTTGTTTTAATAGTTCCGTCGGCATTTTTAGGGATACCATCAAACATTTCAACAAAATTTAAGGTAGGGTTAACCTCGGAAGAGTAGCCGTTAGCGCCCATTAACTGCCTCGGAACATTGTATGAATCATACCCATGTACAGACTCGGGGTAGTGATATTGCCTTACAAAAATATTCTCGGGGCTGGTTTCATCAAAAAACAGGTTAACATAATTTTGGTATTGCGCTTCTTTATCACCCGCCGCCCAGGCTTTTTTGTACAGGCTGTACTTATTTTCTAATAACAAGGCAGCATCATAAGAGGCTTTAAAATAAGTTATCGCTTTGGTTGAAGGTATACCGCACACCCTTTTTCCGGTAGCGTCTACCAGGCTTATCTGGTTATATTTAGCAATAGAACCCGCATAAAGCATTGCCCTTGACTTAAAAGCGGCTGCTACGTATTTATTAGCACGGCCCACCTGGTTAGATTCGCTTAAATTTGTATAAGCGTAATCAAGGTCGGCAGCTATAAAGTCGTAAACTTCTTCTTCTGATGAACGGGCTATATTCAAATCATCAACATTTGATGTAGGGAATTGCAATACCTGCCCAACAATAGGTACACCGCCATAACGTTTCGCTAATGCAAAATAGGTTGCCGCACGTATAAACCGGGCTTCGCCCATCCACGAATTAACCTCGGCAGGTGTGTAAGTAGCAGCATATTTAGGCATGTTTTCTAAAAAATAATTAACATCCCTTATTAATTTATAGGAATCACCCCATGGCGATTCGTCTACATTTTCCTGCATCGCGCTTGACTGATCCCTGCTTAATGCTTCGCCGCTAACAGCGCTGAACGGGCTTATTATCCAAAAGAAATTTAATCCTCTTTGTGGCGAGTATCTAAAATCTTCAATTGGCAATTCGCTGTAAATACGGGCCATATAAGCCTGTATACCACCCTGACTTGTGAAGACGTCTTTATCCTGGACTATATTAATTGGAGGTACATCGAGCTTTTTACAGGCGGTTGTCCAGCAAACCAAAAAGCATAATACTGTATATGTAATTTTTTTCATGATCTTAAATTTTATAACTTAACATTTACGCCTAATGAAAACGTTTTGTTGAGTGGATACAAGTAACCATAAGTGCTTGACGGATGCTCCGGATCAAGATATTTTAAGCCTGTGAAGGTTACGATGTTATAACCGTTCACAAATATCCTGGCTCCTTTTATACCTATCTTTTTTGCAAAATTTGATGGTATGCTATAGCCAAGTTCTGCAGATTTTAACCTTACGTACGAGGCATCCTGTATATTGAACATGGAATTAACGTCGGCTGTAGTACCTGTAAGGGCATATGCACCCGGCACCCATACGGTATTTGGATTGTAAGGGTCGGCATTAGGGTCGGCCGGGTGATACCTGTCCATAAACTGGCTCAGTGCGCTACCTCCACCCCATAACGGTATATTCAATTGCTCAATATATGACACAGTTACATTTGTTGCACCCTGCCATAATGTATTAAAATCAAACCCTTTGTACGAACCGCCAAGCGTTAAGCCAAACGTGGTTAAAGGCGCGCTGTTGTAAGCTATAGGGTGTACATCATCGCCGGTTATTTGCCCGTCGCCGTTCCAATCTTCGTACCTGTAATCGCCTACTACCGCATTGCGGGATGTAAACTGTGGATTGTTTAATATATCCTGATAGTTTTGATACTGGCCGGCAGCCCCATAGCCCCAATAAATATTGTTCCATCGGTCGCTCTGGTTATTATGCCAGTTTAGTTGTGAGTTACCTGCACGTGCCTGTACAACCGTGCGGTTTTGCGTACGGCTAAAAGCAAGGTTCCCTTTTACAAAGTAGTTAAAGGCACCGATATGATTACGGTGATTCAATTCTATTTCAAAACCCTGGGTTCTGTCGCTGTTCAAATTTTCTTGCGGAAGGTCTGCACCAACAACGCTTGGCAGGCTTAATGCCTGGGTTCCTAATAACCCGGACCTGTCACGTCTGAAAACGTTAAAAGTTGCGCCTAATAACCCTTTCCATGCTTCAAGGTCGAAACCAATGTTATAGGTTTCGGCATTAAACCAGGTTAAGTTAGAATTAGCGATGCCTAAGCTCTGCGCGCCATTTACAAATGTGCCATCGAAAACAGACCCCGGAGGCAATTGATTATTTGAACCATTAGCCGGATAACGATAACCGGTTAAAAACTGATAGGCTAAAGCTGAATCATCACCAACCTTTCCGTAAGATGCCCTGAACTTCAAGTCATCAATAAATGATAGGGCCGATGAGTTTTTCCAGAATTCTTCCTGCGAAATTCTCCAACCTATAGATCCGGCAGGAAAAAAGCCCCATTGTTTAGTTGGCGAAAACCTTGAAGAACCATCATTCCTGAAGCTAAACTCAGCAAGATATTTTGATTTGTAATTATAGTTAACACGACCAACAATAGATTTATTTACATAATTGTAAATATCGCCCGAGTTGGCTGAACCGATCTGGTTTGTGCTGCTGCCAGAAAACAACTGATCAACCGCTAAAGCAAGTTCGCGCTGTGCATAGAAGTTATCCTGCTGGCGATTACTTTCTTCATATAACAACAAGCCGGTTATATTATGATTACCAAAAGAATGATCATAGTTAAGGGAGAATTGTGTTAAAGTACTTGGCCTTTCAAAAAACTCACGCCTAAACGTAGCAGGTGTTTGATTAGGCACAGCCCCGTAACTGTCTGTATTAGCATCATAATTATATTGATTGTATGATTTTTGATAGATCCTGTTACTTGAATTATAATAATCGTAGCTGAACAAGCCTTTAGCACTTAATCCCGGTACAAAGGGTACATTATAGGTGGCAGACACCTGCGATTGGAACCATTTGTTATTATATACCTTGTAACCGTTAACATCGGCATCTGCAAGGGCAACGGGATTTGAACCATCAACTTGCCCATTATTAAAATAATCGGGGTTATTATTGGCATAGATAGATTGTGTTGGCACCTGCCTCCAAAATGATCTGATTATCCACCAAGCATCCTGGTATGGCTGGTTCTTCTGATCCATTGTACCATTAATGTTAAGATCTACGGTAAGATTCTTATTTATCCTGGTAGATATATTTGACCGCAGGTTATATCGCTTATAATTAAGATCGTCGCTACGCAAAAAGCCCGCCTGGTTGGTAATACCCATACTAATAAAGTAGTTGGTATTCTCGTTACCGCCAGTGGCATTCAGATTATGCTGTGATTGCGGTACACGATCTTTAATTACAGGTGTGTACCAATCAGTACTTGTTCTGCTGCCATTTCGGTAGGCTTCAAAATCAGCGTCAGAATACTTTACCTGGCCGCCATTTACATTATGCAGCAATTGCTCGTTAACCAATGTCATAAAATCAATTGCGCCTACTGCTTTTGGCAAGCCGGAAGGGACTTGAAAGCCATA
>NZ_JAQBOI010000275.1 GCF_028288105.1 Mucilaginibacter sp.
TGTTCTGAGGCGTAGTTCCCCCAAACTAAGTAAGTAATTGTTAAGGTCAGGGATAAGAATACCCCCAGAAAATCTATCCAAAACCAAAAACGGAGCCATAAAAGAAATCTTTTTTTCATTAGATAGAGTTACAATTAGTTGATGTAAAAAATCCCCGGCATTCGCCAGGGATCAGTTTTGTATTTGATCTTATTTGTTATTTCCCAATCAAAGCAGGGTCAAACACGCTTTTATCTATAGGTTGGTTGGCCTTTATGTCGTGGTAAACTTCGGTTTGCAATAATTTATCGTTAATATAAAATTTGCAAAGGGTTTCGCTCCACGCGCCTTCTACCAATTTGTGCTCTTCAAAAGTAGCCTCCATTTTGCCATGGGGGTCATATTTAAAATAACGCACGGCCACCAGTTTCTCTTTATCTATCCATAGCTGGTTTACCTTCTCATCGTGGCTGGCCGAACCTAAAACGTATACGGCTTTGCCTTTCCAGGTGCTTTCGTGGGCTTTACTCAGGTCAAAATGCAGTTCGTTAAAGTGGGCAAAAACCTGGTCGATAGATTTAAAATACATCCCGCCTAAAAAGAATATCAGTTCGTTCTCATCCTTAGTGGCACGTACCACCTTATTGTTGCGGAAGGTGTAAGAAGAATCGCCCCGGTAAATAACGCCATTGCCGCTTTTATCTCCACCAAAATCAATCCGCAGCATATCCGGGTAAACAATTCGCTCGTGCCAGGTATCGGTTTTCACCAAAGTATCGTTACGATAACGGCCGGTAGTTTGTGTAAATGTTAATGAGGTATGCCATTTACTATGATAGCGGCTGTACATTTTTTTAATAACATCGGTAGAACTTAACTGCTTTGGTGATGTAAACCCCCACACCGATAATAGCGTGATGATGGAAGTAATAATGGATAATAAATGCTTCATTTTAGGGGATTTAGTATTATGCGGTTAATTCCTCGTAAGCGGCAGTAAGGCCGCGTTGTATGCCATCGCCCTGCCAGTCGGTTACACCCGGGATGGCGGTAGCGCTTAAAATTTGTTCTTTGGTTTTACCTGCCTTTATACTGCCATCAACAAAAGCCACCAGTTTTTCCATAAAGTTTTGCATGGCTTTAAGGTCGTCTACAGTACCGGTAACTTTTGCCGGGTCAAAAGCATGGCCGTATACAAAAATGGTATCCTTATTAAACTGCTTTTGTGCCGATTCTAATGCTACTATCCAATTCCTGCATGACGCACCCGCGCTGCGGTCAATATACGGGTACATGCGGTTAAATACCTGGTCGCCGCAATGCACTACGTTGGCGTTTTCAAAATGGATAAAGCTATCGCCATTGGTGTGGCCGGGGCCAAAATAATGCGCGCTTATTTGTTCGTCGCCAACCTTAACCCTCCATTTGGTGGTATAAGTAATATCCGGGTAAAGCTGTTTATCTTCCGATTTTTGTTTTACCGCACTTGCCTTTTGGTTGGTTAACGAATTGGCATGTGCAGCTACGTTTTTTACCAGCCCCTTAAAAGAAATGTTGCCACTGGTATGGTCGCCGTGGTGGTGGGTGTTTATCAGCCATTGAAAAGGCTTGTCCGATTTCTTTTTCAACTCGGTAATTAGATGAGTTGCCGGGTCTGGGAACTCGGCATCTACACAAACAATACCTTCTTTGTTCACCATCCAGATAATGGTGCCGCCTTGCTCTGTAAAGATACCTACGTTGTTGCGCAAGGGGGTAAGTTTATAGTCGGGCGCGGCCAGTATTGCGGCTAAACTTTTATTCCCTAAAAAAGACAGCGAACCCGCTGTTAAAGCAGTGTTTATTAAAAATTTACGACGTTCCATATGGTTGTTGGTAGTGTTTATTAAAGTTATATTTTATTTGGCGAATAGTAAACAGATCATAGAGAAAATCCCGGCTATGAACCATCAAAATCCACTATTGTCTGTTTTAATACTGATGAAACGCCTGCGACACAAACTCCAATACGTTTGGTAACGACGCCCGCCAGTATGTCCAATTATGGGCTCCGTCGCGTACGCGGTATTCGTGCGGAATCTCCTTTTTGCGCATCAGGTTATGTACTAAGCCGTTGCCTTCGTATAAAAAATCGTCATCGCCAATATCCATAAACCAGCGCACAGCTTTCTTTTGGTCATCTGGTATAGCATTCACCAAAGCTAATACGCTATAGCGGTTATAATACTTGCTTATGGTGCTATCCGGTAGGTTAGGCGTGTTTTTGCTGATGCCAGCCTTTGCATCATCCAAACTCAAAAATCCAGTAGAAGCACTCAACGGGCATGCCGACGAGAACATTTCCGGGTGATGCAAAGCATATACAAAGCTACCGCCGCCACCCATACTCAGGCCCGCTACCGCGCGGTAATGTTTATCGCTTTTTATGCGATATTTTTTCTCTACAAAAGGCACCAGTTCGGTAAAAAAGAAGTCCTCATAGTTCCAGTCGCCTTTAATGTCGTTGTAATACCCCCGGCGGCCTGTATTGGCATCGGGCATAACAATTATCATCGGCGTAGCAATGCCATCACGAATAGCCTTGTCGGTAATATTAAGCACCTCGCCAAACTGCACCCAGCCGGTTTGGTCGTCACCCCCGCCATGCAGCAAGTATAGTACCGGGTAACTGCGGCCGCTGGTTTCATAATCGGGCGGCAGGTAAATGGCATATTTACGTTCGCTTTTTAGTATTTTACTATTAAGCGTTAAATTATCATACACTTTACCGGTTTGCGCAAATAATACAAACGGACAAAGCATCAGCAGTACAAGGGCTAATTTTTTCATGAAGGTTTATTTGGTTAAGCAACAGGGGTTATTGCAGGTTGGCTAAATTTAGAAATAAAATTTAATGTTTGCGAGGGGTGGTAATAGTTGATCGTTCTTTGTACAAACATTGATATCAACATATAATTAACAGAATAAGGGCGTTGCCTTTGGCCCGGGCTTTGCGCTCATACTGCACAGGCCTTAGCCACGGGCCGGTATCCGCTGCAATCCCTAACGCGGGGGAGACGCGAAGTGTCGCATCTCTACATTATCCTCCGTAGAGACGCGATACTTCGCGTCTTAACAACTTTCCTGGCCCCGTCGGCAAAACAGCTTCGGGCGAAAGCGGGCAGAACGATGGTGGTCTTGTGTGTGGCAAGGGCATGACAGGGTGGTTTTGTAGAACGTCCTTACAGCAATGACGTGCCGTTTAGCTTCTCACAAACATTTTTACCCCAATAGCCAATTTATATCCGCATCTCATTAACTTTACCACCCAAAATGCAGCAATCACTTACCGCCGATAAAACCAAATGGCTTTACCTTTTAATAGGGTTAGCCGTTCTGCTCAACTTCAGCGGGTTATTTATCCCCATATTAGCGCCCGACGGTATGCTATATGCTGTTATTGCCAAAACTATGGTGCAGCGTAACGATTATGTGCAGCTATTTGTCCATAACGCCAACTGGCTGGATAAACCGCATTTTCCGTTTTGGGTAACTGCCCTCTCGTTTAAGCTGTTTGGCTTTACTACCTGGGCTTATAAACTACCCGGCATATTGGTTATGCTGATGGGGGCGGCTTACACCTATCTGCTGGCAAAAGAGCTATATAATAAGCAGATCGCGTTATGGTCGGTGTTGATATTGCTTACTTCGCAACACATCATTTTATCAAACAACGATGTACGTGCCGAGCCCTACTTAACCGGGCTAATCATCGCATCGGTATATCATTTTTATAAAGCATATACCCGTAAAAGCTTTGGGCAACTGGTATGGGCTTCCCTGTTTGCTGCCTGTGCTATCATGACAAAGGGGATGTTCGCCCTGGTACCTATTGGCGGGGCAATTGCTGGGCATTTGGCTATTACCAAACAATGGAAACAGCTTTTTAACCTGCGCTGGCTGCTGGCAGCGGTGTTGATATTGATATTTATCCTGCCCGAAATTTATTGCCTTTACCAGCAGTTTGACGCACACCCGGAAAAGGTGGTGTTTGACAGGCAGGGAGTATCGGGTATCAAATTTTTCTTTTGGGATAGCCAGTTTGGGCGGTTCTTTAATACCGGCCCTATAAAAGGCCACGGCGACCCAAGTTTTTTTGTACACACTACCTTGTGGGCCTTTTTACCATGGTCATTAGTACTGTTCGCTGCTATATGGCACTTTATAAAAACAGGGGTAAAGGATGTACAGAAACGCGAGTGGTTTTGCATCAGCGGGGCGTTACTTACCTTCCTGCTATTCTCGGCGTCAAAGTTTCAGTTGCCGCATTATCTGAATATTGTGTTCCCGTTCTTCGCGATAATTACCGCGCAATATTTAGTGGGTTTGCAGTCGGATAAGACTATAAAAGCTATCCGGGTTATGCAAATAGGAGTGGTGGTTGTTTTATTACTGGCGATAGGAGCCTTGCATTATTTTTTTAAGCCGGGGGTGTTTTCCTGGCATATCGCGTTCGCATTGTTCCTATGGCTGGGGTTGCTGCTTATCCTCCCCGGCAATTTTGCCAATACAGATTACCGGCAAACCGCTTTCCGTACGTTGATAATGGCTTTTGTGTTGAACGTATACCTTAACTGTTCATTCTATCCATCTTTATTAAAATACCAGGCCGGCAGCGAGGCCGCTGTTTGGATAAATAATAATAACCCAACAAACCTGCCCGTTGTACAAAGCTGGGAAGATGCAAACTACCCCATGGAATTTTACCTGAAACAGCCCATTATTGTGGTTGGTGAAGATGGTAGTGGCAAATTACCGCCGCCACCCTTTATATTTTATGGCCCTGCTGCTGTAGCATCGTCATTTGCGGCAAAAGGGTATACAGTAGAGCACCTGGCGTCCTTCCAACGTTACTGGGTATCACGTTTAAAGCCGGCCTTTTTAAATAAAGCTACACGCGATAAGCTGGTTACCAATATGGAAGTGGTTTTGGTACGATAGTACATAAATGTTCGGAAGAATCAAAATAACGCTCAAGCTCCGAATTTTGGCTAAAGCCTTATAAGTTTTGTTTGTAATCCGTTGGCTGAAGCCAACGGCAATGATAAATACAAGTGATTTTAATAAGTTCCCATTCATTGCCGTCCCATTTATGGGACGGATAAGAAATCAGAAAATGGGGGCTTTAGCCCAAACGCTAATCTTCCAAATATCTGTGTACGATAGTATTACTTATTAGCTGTATCACTTATTAAATTATCTGCGTAATATCATAAACCACTTAAACTGATCTTATGACACGCAAAACCGCACTGCTATTCTCATGCCTTTTTGTAATGGGCTTTATTTCTTGTAAAAAGGATAATCCAAATTCTGATAAAGGAAAGGAACTTGAACTTACTTCGGCCGAACATCTAAAAGTAGCAGCAGATAATGCATTCACCCTAAAACTTGTTAAGCAGCTTAACAGCGCAGGCGCTGGTAACGAAAACGTGTTTCTATCGCCGTTAAGTGTAAGTTTTGCTATAGGGATGACCAGTAATGGTGCTAAAGGGGAAACCCTGCAAGGCATAAATAACGCCATGGAATTTAATGGGTTTACCCAGGAGGCCATAAACACTTATTATAATAAGCTGATAACCCAATTGCCAAATCTTGACCCTAATACTAAAGTGAGTATAGCCAACTCGATATGGTATAAACAGGGTTTTGATGTAGTGCCCAAGTTTTTAACAACTAACACCGACGCTTACAAGGCAAAGGTGCAGGCGCTGGATTTTGCCGCTCCAACAGCAAAAGATCAAATTAATAAATGGGTAAACGATGAAACTAACGGCAAGATCCCATCGATAATTAATAACATCCCCGGTGATGTGCGTATGTACCTGATAAACGCCATTTACTTTAAAAGCATTTGGAAGAATAAATTTAATACTGCCGATACCAAGAAAATGTCTTTTAAAACAAGCACGGGAAGTACCGTACAAGCCGATTTTATGAGCGGGCAAATTGAATTTGGAAACTATGTTGACAATGATAACGGTAAGTTTACCCAAATTGCCGAACTGCCCTACTCAAACAACCGGTACAGCATGGTTGTGATATTGCCTGATGCAAGCAGCAACATTAACGAATTAATAACCAACCTGGATGCCACAAAGTGGAATAAATGGATGAAGCCTATGAGTGGCAGCAGCAAAAATCAGGTGTATTTCCCTAAGCTTAAATTTAGTTATACCACACTATTAAACGACCCGTTAATTGCCTTAGGCATGGGCAAAGCTTTTTCAGACAATGCCGACCTGACTGGCATAAGCGCCGCCGGTGGGATAAATATTACCGAGGTTAAACACAAAGCATATATTGAGGTAAACGAGCAAGGTACCGAAGCCGCCGCCGCAACATCAGTTGTAGTTGGCGAGACTTCAACAGCCCCAACCGAGCTAAATTTAAATAGGCCTTTCCTGTTTGCTATTCGCGAAAACAGTAGCGGGCTGATATTATTTGCAGGCGTAGTTAATAACCCGTTGTTAACAGGGGATTAAACAACAGCCCTGCCCATTAACGGATCTGAGAAACCGGCCTTGCCTGTTTCTACCCTTCCGGCATATCGTTGCTCAAAGCTATCGTAACCACGTACTTTTATGCTGAAATCGTACCAGTTGTGGTTTTTGCGTAGGTCGATTTTCATGGTTTGTGGTGCAAAACTTTCACGCTGAACAATCATCTGCTTTACGCCGCTTTTGTACGAGTTATCAATCACCTCGACAGTTAACGGCGCTACGCTGCCAAACAGCGAGAAGGTTAGCACGATGTTGCCGGTTAGTTTCTTGTTTATCATCTGGTAAGCAAAATCTACCATAATTCCGGGGTCTTTTATATTGCCTTTAAATGCGCGGTAAAAGCCATTAGGGCCGTAGGTGCGCAGGTAATAATTGTTATTCTCAAACTCATTCAATGGCCAGGCATCTGTAAGTGTATTACCTGCTTTGGCGGCATAGCTCCAGGTGCGTACCGCCTCCATTTTCTGCGGATCGTTAAGCGATGCATACCTGCCCGGCGCATATACGTTAAACGGCGCGCCAACGGCTTTGTCGCCAAAGGCATCTTTGCCTGCTTTAAACCTTATCTCGAATGCGGTTTTATCTTCATTTAACCGGCCATCAGCATAAAGCTCGTAAGGCAGGGCGCATGATGGTTTTATGCCGGGTTCCTGCTTTGGCATGTAGGGTGAAGCCGATGGATGCTTTTTGATAAGCGCAATGTCGGCGGCAGTTAATAATTTATAATCGGTAGGGAGTTTTTTAAATTGTGCCTTATGGATTCCTTCTGCCGATGTCTCTTTGTTTAAAAATTTAAGGGGTGCTAATTGCTCGCCATTATACGGCTTAAATACCGAGGTTAGGTCGCCGCAAACGGTTCGCCGCCAATCGCTGATATTGCTTTCTTTAATTTTCTTGCCGGTTTTTTCAGAAATGAACTTTTCTAAAAATTGCAGGCTCGATGTATGATCGAAAACCTCCGAGTTTACGTACCCACCCCGGCTCCATGGCGAGGCAATGATCATCGGCACCCGATAACCCAGCCCGATCGCGTTTTCGCGGTCGTAATTATTGGGGAATCCTTTGCGCTCTTTCTCTTGTTCTAAAGTTACAAACTCTACGCGAGTATCTATCCCTTCAGATACCTTTCCGGTGCCGTTTTTGTGCGAATGAGGGGCGGTAAAAGGCGGTATATGGTCAAAATATCCGTCGTTTTCATCATAGGTTAAAATAAAAATGGTCTTTTTCCAAACCTCGGGGTTATGGGTAAGTATATCCAAAACCTCCGACAGGTACCAGGCCCCGTACCACGGTGCGCCGGGATGGTCAGAGAAGCTTTCTGACGCGGTAAGCCACGATACCGTTGGTAATTTACCCGTTTTTACATCCTGCCTAAACTGGTGCAGCACATCACCTTTTGGTATCTGCATTTCGCGCTTAACGCCGTTGTCGTTGTATTTTAATGTGGTCAATTTGTGGTAATCAGGGTCGGCTTTATTGGTGGTAAAAGCATTAAGGTGCAGGCTTTTTTCGCGCGGGGTAAGCTTGTCGAACGCGCCGGGTTCTAAAATGGCTTTGTTGTTATTAATGCCATCCAGTTCGTCTTGTAGCTGTTTTAGCTGTTTTTTTAGTTTTACGCGGCTGGTATCGCCGGTTGGCAGGCTATCCAGTTTTGCCTGTGTTTCAGCAATCTGCTTTGGTAATACAGTTAGCTGCCTTTTTAAATGAGCGATATGCTTATCATGCAGCTTAACATTATACTGTTTAAAAAACTCCAGGTTGTTATCGGTAAAGTTTGCCAGCCAGGCATCTTCCTCACCTTCAAAGCCCACACCAACCGAGATCTCGTTCTGATAGCATTTCCAGCTTATGCCATTATCTTCCAAACGTTCGGGGAAGGTGGTCCAATCGAGTGTTTCAAAATCGGCATCCTCATTCCACACATTTGGCCGCGAGTTTTCATTTTGCTCCTTACGGATAGTGCCACTCCACAAAAAATGGCGGTTAGGGGTAGTGCCGGTCAACGACGAGCAAAAATGCTGATCGCAAACGGTAAAGGCATCTGCCAGGGCATAGTTAAAAGGAATATCCTCGCGTTTATGGAAGCCCAGGGTTAAGGGCATATCCTTATATTCTTCATTGCCCGATCGCTTTTCATTCAACCATTGGTCAAACTTGCCATCGTTGCGGGCATTTACCTGGTTGTTCCAACTGTGTGGCAAAGAGCTCATCCAGGTAGACCGCGTGTTTTTTATATCGAGATGGAACGGTGCATAAGTTTCGCCCTTTTTGTTAGATTGCAACCAAACCGGGTTTTTGTTTGGCAGATCAATAGCACGCGGATCATTAAACCCCCTCACACCCTTCAGCGAACCAAAACAATGATCAAAAGAGCGGTTCTCCTGCATTAGTATTACCACATGCTCGGCATCTACCCAGGTAGTGCCCGGGGCAGGGTTAATAGCCATTGCTTTTTGAATAGAAGCTGGTAGTATATTAGCCATACCGGCCGCACCAGTAAGCATTGCCGCTTTTTTCAGGAAATCTCTGCGTGTATCTAACATATCGCTAAATTATTAAACCGGTTTAATAATCTGTACCCGGTTAATATTATATTATCGTAAACTAAGGGTGTATAACAAAAGTGTTTCGGCCTCGGGCGTGGTTACTAAACCTGTGGGCGTAAAACCACATCTTTCTAATAAACGCTGCGAGCGTATGTTATCAGCTGTTGTGGTGGCATATAAACCATCCAGATCATAGCTTTCACGGATATGCGCCAATGATGCAACACTGGCTTCATAGGCTAAGCCCCTGCCTTCAAACCCGGGTAAAAAGGCAAAACCCAGATCGGGCTTATCCAAATAATCACGTTTAAAAAAGCCGCACATGCCAATTGGTTGTTGGGTATCTTTTAAGGTAACCAGCCATGCGCCATAGCCATATTTATTATAACTGGCTAAAGGGCCGTTAAGAATATAATTTACCGCATCCTCACGGCTGTCGATATTTCGATCGCTAATAAACTGTTTCCAGGCGGGAGTGTTCAGCAGTTCAAAAATGAAGGCATCGTCATTAAGGTTAAAGCGGCGTATGTCAAGATTGGCAGATTGGAAAAGCATAGTATTCATTAATGACTAAGCTATGAATTTTAATATATTCAACCAATTGATACAATTTTAACCAAAGAGAGCACAGAGAATTTGCAACCTGGTAATGCACAGAGGCCACAAAGTTTTGAATCTCTGTGCCCTCTGTGAAAAACTCTGTGTTCTCTGTGGTTAAGAATATGCCCTTTATGTTAAATCAGCAAAAACCTTGCTTTTACCACAAACATTTACTTACTTGTGTTACCAATTAATCATCTGCTCACCACAACCTTTAGCTATGAAAAAATTCTGCCTAACCCTCAATCTTAAAGATGATGATGATTTGATCGCCGAATACGAAGAGCATCATAAAGCAATTTGGCCAGAGATAGTAGATAGCATTACCGGTTCGGGCATTACCAATATGGAAATTTACCGGCAAGGTACGCGGCTGGTTATGCTCATAGAAGCTAATGCCGATTTCACCTTTTCAAAAAAAGCCGCTATGGATGCAGATAACCCAAAAGTGCAGGAATGGGAGGATCTGATGTGGAAATATCAGCAGCCCATAAAGGGTGCGCTTGCAGGGGAAAAATGGGTTTTAATGGATAAGATATTTCAACTATAAACTACCGATATGAAAAGAACGCTATTAGTACTGTGTTTACTGAGTGCCATAACTACTAACCGTTTAGCGGCACAGGGGACTTATACGCCTACGGCTGATAATCTTGCCCAAAGGCAAAAGTTTCAGGATATGAAGTTTGGGCTTTTTATTCACTGGGGTATCTACAGTATTTTGGGTAATGGTGAATGGGTGATGCACGATAAGAAGATCCCTTACGATAGCTATAAAAGATTGGCAGGCTTTTTTAATCCGCAAGACTTTAACGCCAAGGAGTGGGTTGCCTTTGCCAAACAGGCAGGTATGAAATACATTACCATTACCTCGCGCCACCATGATGGGTTTAGCATGTTCGGCACAAAAATGTCGCCCTATAATATTGTTGATGCAACACCTTACCATAAAGACCCGTTGATGGAACTGGCAAAAGAATGCGAAAAGGAAGGCATCGAACTACACTTTTACTACTCACTGCTGGATTGGGGCAGGCCCGATTATGCTTTCGACAGCCAGATTGTTGATGGCAAACCTGTAAAAGGCGACTGGGATAGCTATATAAAATTCATGAAAGACCAATTAACCGAGCTGATAACAAAATACCCGGGTGTAAAAGGTATTTGGTTTGATGGCGATTGGGAACGCACTAAAGTTAACTGGCATTATGATGAAATTTACGCGCTGATACATAAACTAAACCCGGCTATAATGGTGGGAAATAATCACCATGTGGCGCCAAAGAGCGGCGAAGATTTCCAAATGTTTGAAAAGGATTTGCCGGGTGCCAATACCACAGGCTTTGCTCCCGACCAAACGATTGGCAAATTACCACTGGAAACCTGCGAAACTATCAACAACAGCTGGGGCTTTAATATCACCGACAGAAGCTTTAAATCGTCAAAACAGATCATCCACTACCTGGTGAACGCTGCAGGGCGCAATGCCAACTTCCTGCTCAATATTGGCCCAATGCCAAATGGTAAGATCCAATCTGAGTTTACCGATACACTGGCTATTGTAGGCAACTGGATACAAAAGAATGGTGAGAGTATTTATGGTACTCGCGGAAGCAGCGTACCGCCACAGCCATGGGGTGTGGTTACGGTTAAAAACAAAACTATGTATGCACACATTACCAGTCCGCAGGGTGGGCCTTATATCTTTATCCCGCAGGTAAAAGAAAAAGTGAACAAAGCGGTATTACTAAGTAATGGCAGCACGATTAAATTTAAACAACAGCCGGAGGGGGTGTTTATTTATACTACCGGATTGGCTATTGACCCGAACGATACGATAATTAAATTGACGGTAGATTAAACCCACCTGTCATTTCGAACGATTTGAGAAATCTTGTTCATAAGATAGGTAGTGAACTATGCTTAATGAACAAGATTTCTCCTCGTACCTCGTTCGAAATGACAGGGCGGGAGTGCGGAAAATTAAGCTTCTACTTCTAACGATTGGAATGTCGGTTCATCGGCACTTGGGCCGTAGCTGCCGGGAATAGGTACGTTTAACAGGCGTAGGTAAACTCCCAGCTGTGCACGGTGGTGAATGATCTGCGATAGCGCCATGCGGATAATTTCGCCTTTAGTGCTTACACTATGAATGGTATCCCCGCTGCGTAGCGTCCATTTCTCGTTAAGCTTGCTTTCATTTTCAGCTGTTAATTGCGAGCGGCCATCAACCAGCGATCTTTCAAACAGTTCCAGCAATTGCCCGGTGGTATCTAAAAACGTCGATTCATAACTGTTATTTTCAAAATCGAGTTCATCGGTAGTTAAAGCCATTGTTATCCAGGTTGGCAGTTCGGCAATATGGGTTGATAGGCGGCGCACATCCATGCTTTTTACATGTGGAGTCCAGTCATATTTGTCATCAGGTACGCGCGATAACATTTTGCGGGTGGTTACTGATTCTTCATTCAGTTGTTTCAGGAAAAATTCAATTAGTGCCATAGTGATGTGTTTTTGATTTATAATTCAAAGAAACATCCAGCTAATGACAACCCTATGTCAGCAGGAAAAAATTAATTGAAAAAATATTATTTGCTATGCATGCATAATAAATTTAACTTGTGGCGTTTAAAGCTATTATTTGTACCATATACCGTTTTGTTATTGATTTGATGGCTGAAACAGGTAAACCAAGTGGGCAAATTAATCGTTAGTTTTACTGCAAACCAATATAATATAGTACTTTAAAAATGGATAATTTATTAATGGATAGCCCTACAGGTTATGACTTTTCTATAAGTGACAATCAAAAAATGATAGGCCAGATGGCAAAAGATTTTGCCGAAAAACACATCAGGCCAAATGTAATGGCTTGGGACGAAGAGCAGCATTTCCCGATAGATCTTTTTAAGCAATTGGGCGAAACAGGCATGATGGGCGTGCTGGTTCCGGAAGTATATGGTGGCTCAGGTTTTGGCTACGCCGAATATGTTACCGTTATTGTAGAGATAGCAAAAGTTTGCGGGTCGATAGGTTTATCGGTTGCCGCGCATAATTCGTTATGTACCGGCCACATCCTGGCTTTTGCCAACGAAGAACAAAAACAAAGATGGTTACCCAAACTGGCCACTGCCGAATGGTTGGGCGCCTGGGGATTAACCGAGGCCAACACCGGAAGCGATGCAATGGGCATGGCAACTACCGCCGTTTTAGATGGCGACCACTATATAGTAAACGGTTCTAAGAACTGGATAACCCATGGTAAAAGCGGTGATTTGGCTGTTGTAATGGTGCGTACGGGCGAAAAGGGTGATTCAAAAGGGATCTCGGCTTTAGTAATTGAGCGAGGTACACCGGGCTTCAGCGCGGGTAAAAAAGAAAACAAGCTGGGCATGCGTGCATCAGAAACCACCGAAATGATATTTGATAATTGCCGCGTACCAAAAGAAAACCTTTTAGGTGTAGAAGGCGAAGGCTTTAAACAAGCTATGAAAGTATTGGACGGCGGGCGTATCTCGATCGCGGCCTTATCATTAGGTATTGCCAAAGGTGCGTTTGAAGCTGCGGTTGCTTACTCTAAAGAGCGCCACCAGTTTGGCCAGCCAATAAGTAATTTCCAGGGGATAGCATTTAAACTGGCCGATATGGCTACCGAGATAGAGGCTGCCGAACTATTAATTATGCAGGCTGCTGATTTGAAAAACCGCCATTTGCCGGTAACCAAGCAGTCTGCTATGGCTAAATACTTTGCATCTGAAGTAGCAGTGCGCTGCGCTAACGAGGCAGTGCAGATCTTCGGTGGATATGGCTATACCAAAGATTTCCCGGTAGAGAAGTTTTACCGTGATGCCAAGCTGTGTACCATAGGCGAAGGAACTTCCGAGATACAGAAGATTGTTATCAGCAGGGAAGTGTTAAAGTAAGAAACTATACTGATCTATTATAAACCTAAGTACGCCTGCAACCTAACCGTTGCAGGTTTTTTTGTTTATGAACAATTCCAAATATTTGCATAGTATTTAGTTTTTATACTTGCTATTTCATAATTTAGTTTTGCTTAATTGTAATATTGTAAAATATAATTTTGTTTTATTAAATAATTTAATAGGTTTGGTATATAAATAGCCGTAACCATTCTATGAAACGAATTGCCTTTTTGTTGTCTTTGCTTTTTCCCTATATCGCATTATATGCCCAGCAAACAAAGCAGCAGATACTACAGCAATTATTGGAAGATACCAACTTGCCGGGAATCCAATTGGTTTATACAGCCAACGGTAAAACAAGCGCTTACAATATGGGTGTTGGTAAAGAGGGGTTAACAAAAAAGATAAATTCAAGCACCATTTTCAGAGCTGGCTCATTAGGTAAATGTGTTTTTGCCTATGCGGTTTTGCGGCTATATGATAGGGGGATACTTTCGTTGGATACACCGTTGATGAGTTACATAGATACTTATAAAAGGTTTGATGCCAAAGACCCGCGCTATAGCATGATCACGGCGCGGATGGTTTTAAGCCACACTTCTGGTCTGGCAGAATTTCAGGAATTTGACACTGGCGAGCCTGTTAGACTATTATTTGCTCCCGGCAGTTCTTTTTCGTACTCGGGCGAGGGCTATTGGTTTTTGCAAAAGGTGGTTGAAAAGCTAACAAACAAGCCGCTTGAGCAGATTATGCAGGAAGAAGTGTTTAAACCACTGCACATGCAAAGCAGTACTTATGTGCAAAGCAGCAATATGGATACCAGCATAATTGGGCCGGAGAATAAAGACCTTGCCGCCATGATGCCTAATGCCGCGTTTACCTTACTTACCAATGCGCACGATTATAACCTGTTTCTACAGGCCTTGCTTGCAGGCAAAGGACTAAAACCCGCTACGCAAAAGCTGATGTTTAGTAAACAAAGTACTGCACAATGGCTTGGCCATGCTACCGGCAAAGCCGATAACTACATTAACTGGGGGCTTGGCCTTGGCCTGCAACAAAATGAAAATGGCAACATGCTATGGCATTGGGGCAGTACCGGCGATTTTTATTCGTTTTTTTTAGCTAATCCTGCTACCAAACAGAGTATGGTTTTCTTTACCCGTGGCACATCGGCCTTGAAAATTACCGATCAGCTTGTAGATACGTTCATGGGGAAGCAAACAACCTGGGCTATGCGGTGGCTGGGTTTAGGCTACGATCATCCCGAAACCATGCCGAAGCTTTATAATGCTTTGAGGAAACAAGGGTTTAATAATGTGCCCAACATATTTAATAAACTCAAAAGCAAAGGGTATCAATTTTCCGAAAGGGATATTAATGCTTATGGATATGTGTTGATGAAGCAAACTCGGTATAAACAAGCCTTTGTCATTTTTAAGCAGCAGGTAGCCATTTATCCGCAAAGCGCCAATGCTTACGATAGTTTTGCCGAAGCAAGCGAAAATGTGGGCGATAAGCAGCTGGCCATTAAAAATTATAAAAAGGCACTGGAACTGGATACGGCTAATATTGCTACAGGTTATCACATCAAAGCTTTACAAAACGCGGGTTTTACTGAGGATAAGCTTAATACCTTTACCGGAAAATTTAGCCGTGCAGATAAAGCCGATGTGTTTTTACAGTTGCATGCCCGGGAAACCAAGCTAATACTCACCCAATCGTGGGATGGAAACAAGCTGGAATTTTTCAGGATTGGTGATGTGGAATTTTATAATGCAGATACGCAATTTAAACTAAGGTTTGAGAAAGATACTGCGGGAAATATTGATAAAGCATTTGTAGCAACAAATGTGGCATGGGTTAAGAAAAAATAAAAAGAAAGCAGGCTTGGCCTTGCGCTATACCTGCTTTCCATACTTTTTAATTAACTAATAACCGACAGTTTGATTAAATCTGTTAGTTATAGCAAATATAATTAATTATACTTTTAATTTAAAAAATATCCTACAACTTAATTTAATAAATCAGTATCTGGTAGTAAAGATTGATAATAACAGTTTATTGAGTAGCTGTTACAGGGATTATCGTATTGATATTACGTGGAAATTGCCGACTGTGCTACAGGCATAAATAAAAAATCCCTTCCGGTTATGGAAGGGATTGGAGCGAAAGACGAGATTCGAACTCGCGACCCCGACCTTGGCAAGGTCGTGCTCTACCAACTGAGCTACTTTCGCATTGGGGTGGCAAAAGTATAATTTTAGTTTAAATGGCAAAAGTATATTTTAAAATAGTTCTGCCTTTTACTGATTGTCATTTCGAACGAGCGACAGCGAGGAGAAATCTTGTTCAAATGACAGGCGGCGAAATTGCATAATGAACAAGATTTCTCCTCGTACCTCGTTCGAAATGACAAAGAGGGATTTTATCCTTACTCAAACCCGATTGCAGCGGATGCGGCTTACGAAGGCCTGCACATGACGTGAAGTGTTCACGTTCACGGCCGTGAACACCCGTTAACATGAATAAATAGCTGATAATCAGTAATGTTTAAATTTAGCTACTGGCAAAATATTGTCACCATTTTCTTTAATATAATTACTATGCAGAGGCCAGGATCATATTCAATTCAAGGACGAGTTTTTTAATCGCCTTTTAAGTTTCTTTACAAGAGGTAAACCCGAGGGGGCAAAGGCGTTGCCAACTAAACCCGATTGCAGCGGATACCGGCCCGGCGCCTAAAGATTGTGCAGTATGAGCGAAAAGCGGGGGCAGGCGGAAGATAGCAGCACAGCAACTGCTTTACAAAATTATTTAAGCTGTACTTGCATGCTACTTAAGCAAAACTCTATTACAACTGGTATAACGATAAATACAATTAGCCAAAGATAAAATTTGTAGTTGTTGGTTTGAGAGGCATTAACTAAGCTAATTATTATAAAAACTATGGCTGTAAAAATCCCTGCTAACACTAACAGGCCGCCCTCTCTCATAGGATGAAAAATTAAGCCATATGTGCTATACCAAAGCAAGCAGTAAATAATATAAAATATTACTGAGGTTGGATGTTGTTTTATGCTTTGCCAGACCACTTTCATACGGTGCTTTAGCATTGATACCTTAAAAATGGAAAAGGTAACCTGTCGCGCAGCTTTATATCCGTCACTATCGTTCAGACGACAGGCTGGCAAGTAAATTGACAGCATCCTCACCCACTCCCTCCACCTAATCAATTCATTACAAAAAACTTTTTCACCCAAGCCCTTGAAAATCAAAAAATAGTACCTACCTTTGCAGTCCT
>NZ_JAQBOI010000047.1 GCF_028288105.1 Mucilaginibacter sp.
GTAAAAGTTTCGGGCAGATTTTGCGCCATCCACTCATCATCATGATAAAACTGGTTAAAATTACGCAGCTTATTTGCCAGGCCCGATGGTGGTTTTACCCATCCGTAATGATAAATGTAGGCGTCAATCAACTTCACCTGGATCTTACGGTTATTGGCCCACCTAAACCCTTGCGCGTCACGATATGACCGTATGTCTTTATTATTACGCACAATCCGTATCTCGCGGCGATACCACCTGCGCGAATGCCCATAATAATCATACGAGCCATAAAAATGCAGGTATTTAAACAATAAGCCTTCAACCTTACTATCGGAAAGGTTCTCTTCCATTTCCTTTTTTATTAAAGGCAGGTATTTTTCATGCACACACTCATCACCCTGTATATAAAAGGCCCAGTCGGTATCGGGCGAAATAGCGTCAAAAGCCTTATCGGTTTCATCGGCAAAAACTTTACCCCCATCACGCACATTGGTATCCCATACCGTGTGTATGATCTTTATTTTAGGTGAACCAATACCATTTATAAGGTTTTCTGTTTCATCCTCACTATCGCCCAGGGCCACAATAAACTCATCACATAACGGCAATATGGATGTAATAGCTTCTACAATAGGATAGTCGTTTTTTACAGCATTGCGGATGAATGTGAACCCGGAAACCTTCATTATTATATAGGTATATGTTTGCTGCAAATATAATTATCTAAGCCCGCTCATTTTATATTATTATGCCTTGGTTAATTTGTATTTTTGTAGCAACAAATTAATGGCAGGCATTATACAATATATATTAAACCTAACAGTAACAATTTTCTATTGCCCGCGTCTATTTAAATGACACCATTTATGATTAATTATATTTGGAGTTATTTTACGGTAACTTCCTTATTATAAACTTAATTGATAAAGCATGCGTATAAGTAATACCTTAAATTAATATATATGAAAAGATTCAAACAAATTCTATTCTTCACAGCCTTGTCTTGTGGACTTTATTTAACGGCATGCCAGAAAGAAGCGGCAAGCCCTTCAACAGTTAAAAAAACTTTGGTAAAAGGGAGTTTGGGTGGTAACAAGGATACCATTATAGTTACCCGTACAATCAAAAAGGATACCATTATAGTTACCCGCGCGGATGACTAAAAGAAAATATTAGTTAATATAATTGGTAGTTTAAATTTCAGTGTTGCTTTCATTGGCAAACACCCGGCCTGTTAAATTAATTATTGCATCTTTTAAAACCACTTCAATTATATGGAGTGGTTTTTTTGTATTAATACGGCATTGTAATTAAAAGCAACTATTTTTATTGCCTAATACAATGCTAAAAGCTTTTCAACATATAAACCCAAGTAGCTCAGACTTCCGCTCGGTTGCGCGTGCTTTAACTATTGTTGAAAATAACCTTGCCGGCGCAGCCCAACTTTTAAAAAGCCTTACCTTTAATACACATACACCCGTTACAGGTATTACCGGCCCGCCGGGTGCGGGTAAAAGCACCTTGGTAAATGCCATTATAAACAACCTGGTACAGCAGGGTAAAAAAGTAGCGATACTGGCTATTGACCCAACATCGCCGTTTAATTTTGGATCGTTACTGGGCGATAGGATCCGCATGGCTTCGCATTTTAACCACCCGGATGTATTTATCCGTTCGCTGGCTACAAGAGGGTCGTTAGGCGGCCTGTCTGCAAAAACCATTGAAATGACCGATGTGCTTAAAGCATCGGGCTTTGATCATATTATTGTAGAAACTGTTGGTGTAGGCCAATCAGAAGTGGAGATTGCGGGCCTTGCCGATCTTACCTTTGTAATGCTGGTACCCGAGGCGGGCGACGAGATCCAAAACATTAAATCGGGCTTAATGGAAATTGCCGATGCCTTTATTATAAACAAAGCCGACAGGGAAGGCGCCGACCTATTCATCAATAACCTAAAAAAAATAATCAGGCAAAATAAGGATAGCAAGCTGCCGATATTTAAAACAGTTGCCTCAAAAAACGAAGGGATAGACGCTATTACAAATTTCATTCTATCAAACCCGCAAGCCCAAAATAGCCGCCGCGAACTGTTGCTTACTCAAAAGGTATACAATATAATACAGCAACATAAAATGACCGGTATCAACAAAAAAACACTCCAGCAGGATATTGCCAAAGCTACCCAGGCGGGTAACTTTAATATTTACAAGTTCTCGGAAGAGTATGTAAGATAGACCTAAGAGTCAAGAATCAAGAAAAACCCGAAAGTTATACAAGGCTTTTCCACATCTTGACTCTTGAATCTAAAAATCTTGATTCTCTTCTAAGCGTTCATCAATTCTTCAATATGTTCTGCCTCTATAGGTATGTTAGCCATCAGGTCGCGGTTGCCACCTTTGGTTATCAGAATATCGTTCTCCAAACGGATAGCAAGGCCCTCTTCGGGGATATAGATACCAGGTTCGCAGGTTAAAATATTGCCAACTTCAAAAGGTTTATAGCGACTGGCAAAATCGTGTACATCTAAACCTAAATGGTGCGATGTTCCATGCATAAAGTACTTTTTGTATAAAGGCATTTTAGGATCTTGCTTTTCAACCTCGTGCTTTTTCAATAAGCCCAGGTCAATAAGTTCGCCGGTCATAATTTTACCTACTTCGTCATGGTAGTCATTCCATACGGTGCCAGCTACTAACATTTTGGTGGCGGCGCGCATAACACGCAGTACAGCATTATATACATCGCGCTGGCGTTTGGTAAAGCGGCCATTCACCGGGATAGAGCGGCTCATGTCGGCATTATAGTTAGCGTATTCGGCAGCCCAGTCAAACAATATCACATCACCATCCTTACAAACCTGGTTGTTATCTATATAATGCAGAACAATAGCATTTTTGCCCGATGCAATAATTGGGCTATAAGCATGGCCGGTTGCACGTTGCCTTAAGAATTCATGGGTTATTTCGGCTTCAATTTCATACTCAGTTACCCCGGGCTGTACAAATTTTAGTACGCGTATAAAAGCATCGTTGGTTATATCACAAGCTTTTTGTGTAAGTTCTATCTCAATATCTGATTTTACAACACGCAGATCGCGCAGTATTAGCGCCGAACGTTCATAGTGGTGCAGCGGATATTTTTGGCGCAATGTTTCCAGGAATCTTAGGTCGCGATAGGGCACAGTATGCGTGTAGCGGTCATTTTCGTTAGTATTGATATAAATGTTATCAGCATAATTTATAATGGTATGTAAAATGCCATCATACTCGTGCAGCCAATAAATGTTATCTATACCTGATGCTTTGCGCGCTTCTTCCTTGGTGTATTTATGCCCTTCCCAAATGGCAATGTGTTCATTTGTTTGTCTTAAAAAAAGTACTTCTTTGTATTGCTGATTAGGACAATCGGGATATAAAAGTAGTATGCTCTGTTCCTGATCTATACCCGTGAGATAGTAAAAATCTGGATTTTGTTTAAAAAGGAACGTCTGATCGCCATTCCTCGGGAACTCATCATTTGAGTGAAATATAGCTACAGAGTTTGATTTTATTCGCGAAACGAAATTTTTTCTATTATTTGTAAATAACTGTTCGTTAACAGGAAGGTATTTCATGAATTATTAAAATATTAATTTTTACAAAAACAAATTATTTCTACTGATTGTAGTAGATATTATGAATTTTGGAACAAGATTTGGTATTTGTTTCAAACATAATTACTAATTTTGAAAAAAATCACAATTAAATCGTTTAATCTTAAAACTATGAATTATTCTACATTAAAGAAATCAGTAGCATTATCATTTGCTTCTTTGCTGGTTGCTGGAATGGTTAGTGCGCAGACAGACTCCACTACCACCACCACTACCACAACAGCAGACACTACAACGTCTGCAACAACCACTGCCAAGGTATTTGGCGGAAGGGGTCAATACAAAACCTGGAGCATAGGTGTTAACGTTGGTGCAACTTCACCAAGTTTAGCAACCGGTGGCGGCTCTAACGATTACGCAAATCATAACGTTGAATTAGGTTATGGTATATCTATAAGAAATCAATTGGGTCAC
Source organism: Mucilaginibacter sp. (assembly GCF_028288105.1). Classification (GTDB taxonomy): domain Bacteria; phylum Bacteroidota; class Bacteroidia; order Sphingobacteriales; family Sphingobacteriaceae; genus Mucilaginibacter. The sequence goes on from NZ_JAQBOI010000047.1 coordinate 4,050, forward strand.
AACTTTGGTTTACAATTAGATGTACGCGGCGGTAAAGTATCTGGCGATAACAGCAGCATTGCTAGTAACCCTGCTTCTTACTCAACTAAATTTTATCAGGCTACTTTAAGCGGTGTTGTTAACGTTGCTACTATCGACTTTATCCGTCGTAAAAACTCTGTTAACTTCTTCATTAACGCTGGTGCTGGTTTGGCTATGTACAACCCAACTGGTGTTAATTCAGCTGGTGTTGCCTTTGATTTCAAAGACGGCGCTGCTGGCGGTGCCGCTGGAACTGGTAGCTACGTTAAAGAATTTGTAGTACCAATTGGTGCTGGTGTTAAATTCAGACTAAGTGATGTTGTTGCCTTAAACTTTGGTTACACTCAAAACTTTATTGACGGTGGTAACTTTGACGGTTTAACAAAACCTGATAACAGGAAAGATCATTACTCTTACGGTTACGGTGGTTTAGAATTCACTTTGGGTTCAAAATCAAAACCAAGCTTAGAGTGGGTTAATCCAGTTGCTATGATGTATGACGAATTATACGATGCAGCTTTACGTCAGGAAGTTGAAGCTCTTAAAGGTCGTGTAACTAACGTTGAAAACGCAGTTACTGATCTTAAGAAAGATTCTGATGGTGACGGTGTATCTGATCAATTCGACAAATGCCCTAACACTCCTGCTGGTAGCGTTGTTGACGGTTCTGGTTGCGTTATCGTATTCCCTAAAGATACTGTTGCAACTACAGGTACTGCTGCTGCTTACTCAAACATCCAGTTTGAATTTGATAGCTCGGTATTAAGAACTTCTTCTTACCCAGTATTAGATGCTACTTCAGCTGATCTACGTTCATCTGGTAAAACTGTTGAGATCGATGGTTACGCTTCATCTGAAGGTACTGCTGCTCACAACTTATCTTTATCACGTGACCGTGCTAACTCTGTAAAAACTTACTTAGTTAACTCTGGTGTTGCTGCATCAAAATTAAAAGTTAAAGGTTACGGTGAAACTAACCCGATAGCTGATAACTCAACTGAAGAAGGACGTGTTGCAAACCGTCGTGTTTCTTTCAAACAAAGATAATATCTAATTAAAATATTATTGAGAAGCCCCGGATAACCCGGGGCTTTCTTTTTTTTATTAAATTTGTATTATGTACTTTTTTAGAAAAAAAGACCCCAACAGGCCTACCAGCTTTAATCTTAAGGTAATGCATGTAATTAATGCTATTGCAATAAGCATGTTTTTGCTCGGCATTATTTGGAAACTTATTCAATGGTTCATACTAAAAAAGTAGCCTTATTATAAATACACACAACACCTATAAATGAAAATTATTATTAATACTAATAATGCGCCTGCCCCAATAGGCCCTTACAGCCAGGCTGTTGCTACTAATGGTTTACTATTTGTTTCTGGCCAAATACCGTCAGATCCAAAAACAGGCGAGATCATCACAACAGGTATAACTGATGAGGCAACAATGGTGATGGAGAATCTTAAAGCGATACTAACCGAAGCCGGTATTGGTTTTGATCAGATCATAAAGACCACCATATTTTTAACCGATATGCAAACCTTTGCACAGGTAAATGAAGTATATGGTTCTTACTTTACAGCCAATTTTCCTGCCCGCGAAACTGTACAGGTATCGGCACTGCCAAAAGGTGTTAATGTTGAAATATCTGTAATTGCTTTAAAGTCCTGATCATATAAAATTGAACAATCAGCATTTTCAAACACCCATTGAATATTTAAAAGGTGTAGGCCTATCCCGTGCGGATGTGCTTAAAAAGGAATTGCAGATTTACAATTTTGAAGACCTGTTAAGGCACTTCCCTTATAAATATATAGACCGTACCCGGTTCTATAAGGTTAAAGATATACAGCCCGACCTGCCTTACGTGCAGGTATTGGCACGCTTAACCAAAAAAGAAATTATTGGCGAGAAACGCACCAAACGTTTAGTTGCCCAGGCACATGATGATACCGGCCCAATTGAGTTGGTATGGTTTCAGGGCATAAAATGGGTTGAGAAGATGCTGGTTCCCGGAAAGGTGTATGTGATATTTGGCAAGCCCGGCTTTTTTAATAACAAAGCCCAAATGGCGCATCCCGAGATGGAGCTATACTTACCTGGTATGCAACAGCAAAAGGGCAACTTAATGCTTCAGCCAGCATATAACTCTACCGAAAAATTAAAGCAGTTTACTTTAGATAGTAAAGGCCTGCAAAAACTAATAGCTGCCCTGCTTGAACAGCATGCCAAAGATATTCACGAGAATTTACCCGCGTATATTTTAAATCGCTTTAAACTGGTGGGGCGACAGGAAGCCTACCGCAACATTCATTTCCCAAATGATGCTAATCAGTTAAAGGAAGCTCAATACCGTTTAAAATTTGAAGAGTTATTCTTCCTGCAGTTAAAACTGTTAAAAACCAAGCTGACGCGTACTCAAAAATTCAAAGGCAATATATTTGAATCGGTTGGCAACTACTTTAATGAGTTTTACCATCACAAATTACCATTCAAGCTAACCAATTCGCAGAAGCGGGTTTTAAAAGAAATAAGGCTGGATACCCAGCGTGGTGTGCAAATGAACCGCTTATTACAAGGTGATGTAGGCAGCGGCAAAACGGTGGTGGCATTAATGAGCATGCTCATAGCAATTGATAATGGCTTCCAAACCTGTATTATGGCCCCCACCGAGATCCTGGCAAATCAGCATTATCAAACCATAAAAAGTTTGGTTGGCGAAGGTTTTATAGAGATAGCCCTGTTAACCGGTTCAGTGCCTAATAAAGCACGTAAGGTTATTCATGAGAAACTGGAAGATGGTACACTTAATATATTAATAGGTACCCACGCGCTCATCGAAGATAAAGTTAAATACAAAAACCTTGGCCTGGTGGTAATTGATGAACAGCATAGGTTTGGTGTGGAGCAACGGGCAAAACTTTGGCGAAAAAATGTTGTACCACCTCATATACTGGTAATGACAGCCACCCCCATACCCCGTACTCTGGCCATGACCATGTATGGCGACCTTGATATCTCTGTAATTGACGAACTACCGGCCGGCCGTAAACCTATACAAACCCTGCATTATTACGAAGCTAAACGCTTGCGCATGTTTGGCTTTATGAAAGATGAAATTGCCAAAGGCCGGCAGATATATGTGGTATATCCTTTAATAAAGGAAAGTGAAAAGCTCGATCTAAAAAACTTAATGGATGGCACCGAGATCATGTCGCGCGAGTTTCCATTGCCAAATTACCGCATCAGCATAGTTCATGGCAAACTTAAACCTGCCGAAAAAGATTTTGAAATGCAACGTTTTGTAAAAGGCGAAACGCAGATAATGGTGGCCACCACTGTAATAGAGGTTGGAGTAAATATCCCCAACGCATCTGTAATGATCATTGAAAATGCCGAGCGCTTTGGCTTATCGCAATTACACCAGCTACGCGGGCGTGTTGGCCGTGGTGCCGAGCAATCATACTGTATTTTGATGAGCAGCGAAAAGCTTAGTCGGGATGGCCGTATAAGGCTTAATACTATGGTAAAAACCAATAACGGCTTCGAAATAGCCGAAATTGATATGCAGTTGCGTGGCCCGGGCAATATAGAAGGCACACAGCAAAGTGGGGTGCTCGACCTGAAAGTGGCCGACTTAACTACCGACCAGGAGATACTGCAGCAAGCCCGAAACTGCGTTATCGAAATATTTGAAAAAGACCCCCAATTGGCCGCTCCGGAAAACCAGATCCTCAATCTCGCCTTTCAGGCAAAAAATGCAGGTTTAAGCTGGGATAAAATATCTTAAGGTATTGATAAAAATGCGCCGCAAATATTACATTTGCCTAAACGCTACTTATCATGAAAAAATTCCTTTCTATTCTTATCATCTTATCAGCCGGTGCAATTTGTTCAAAAGCACAAGATTCTGTACAGATCCGTAAGTTTTATGACGAGGCTTTGGTTAATGGCCAATGCTACGAAAACCTACGTTATTTATGCAAAAATATTGGCCAGCGTTTAAGCGGATCTGCAGGTGCGGCAAAATCTGTTGAGTGGAGTAAAAAACTAATGGAGGGCTATGGCTTCGATAAGGTTTACCTGCAGGAAGTAATGGTGCCGCATTGGGTTAGGGGCGCTAAAGAACAAGCCTATATTATTGATGGAAAAAAGAAGATAGCCGTGCCTATTGCTGCCTTGGGCATGTCGATAGGTACACCGGCCACAGGTATAACAGCCAACATTGTAGAGGTAAGAAGCTTAAAGGAATTAGAAACTTTAGGCGAAAGTGTTATTAAAGGCAAAATTGTTTTTTTCAACGGCCCGTTTGATCAGCGCTTTATTGAAACCGGCGCAGGTTATGGCGCTGCCGGCGTACAGCGTTTTGCAGGTCCATCAGCAGCAGCGAAATATGGTGCTGTTGGGGCAATAGTACGTTCTATTACACCCGCGCTCGACGATTACCCGCACACTGGCGGTACAGTTTATGCAGATGGTGTAACAAAGATCCCTGCCGCTGCTATATCAACCTTAGCCGCAAACAAATTGAGCAATATGCTTAGGTTACGCAAGTTGCCGCTTATAAAATTCTATTTTAAACAAAGCTGCCAAACGCTACCTGATGTTAAATCATACAACGTTATTGGCGAGATAAAAGGCAGCGAAAACCCTAATAAATTTATTACTGTTGGCGGCCACCTGGATTCATGGGACCTGGCCGAAGGCGCGCATGATGATGGTACAGGCGTTATGCAATCTGCCGAGGTGTTAAGGATCTTCAAAGCAACCGGCTATCGCCCTAAAAACTCAATAAGAGCGGTGTTTTTTATGAATGAAGAAAACGGCCATAAAGGAGGTATAAAATATGCCGAACTTGCCGCCGCAAATAAAGAAGAACATATTGCAGCCATTGAGACAGACGAAGGCAGTTTTACCCCGCGTGGGTTTAGCTTCCAGGGGGCATCGGCATCTTTCTTAAAAGATGTTAACAAGAACTGGAAAGGATTATTAGAACCTTACGAAGCCGACAGGCTGGTTGCCGGTGGTGGTGGTACAGATATTGGCCCTTTAAAGGAGACAGTCCCTTCCATCATGCTCATAGGTTTCAGGCCAGATTCGCAACGGTACTTTGATATACATCACACACCAAATGATGTTTTTGAAAATGTTAACAAGCGCGAATTGGAACTGGGTGCTGCTGCTATTACCGCATTAGTTTACCTGATAGATCAGCATGGCCTAAGTTTTTAACAGTTCTGTGTCAATTACATTTTGAGGCCGCCTGTTACAATTGTAAATTGCGGACTCAACTAATACACTACCACATTGCCAGACGAGGAAAACCCCAAACCCCGAGTAGATTCATTTGCAGCCCTTAAATACAAGGATTTCCGCTCATATATTGGGATGCGGTTTTTCTTCACGTTTGCGTACCAAATGCAAACCGTTGTTCTTGGGTTTTATATTTACCAGTTAACACACAGCAAAATTGCCCTGGCATTTATAGGTTTAAGCGAAGCCATCCCGGCGGTAGGTATAGCACTTTATGGCGGTTATATTGCCGATAAGTACGAAAAACGAAAGATGCTCCTTATCATATTTGTGGGGGTATTTTTATCATCATTGGTAATGTTTATAACAACATTATCCAACGTGGCAGCGCAACTTCATACCACCGGTATACTTGCCCTACTTTATGCCATGATATTTTGTAATGGGCTGGCCCGTGCTTTTTACGGCCCGGCAACTTTTACCATTTACGCGCAAAGCATCCCGAAAGAACTTTATCCAAACGGCAGTACCTGGAGCAGCTCAAGCTGGCAGGTAGCCTCCATACTTGGGCCGCTTACCGGTGGTTTTATTTATGGCTTTGCACATCATATTATACCGGGGTTAAGTGGCATTACAGCAACATTTGGCTTAACGCTTATATTTATGCTGGTATCTCTGATATTGGTTTATATGCTGCGCGAGTACCCACCGGTATTTATCCCCAAAGAAAACATTTGGATCAGCTTAAAAGAAGGGCTCAACTTTGTTTTCACCAACAAAATAATGTTCTACGCAATGAGCCTTGATTTGTTTTCGGTGTTTTTTGGGGGCGTTGTAGCATTATTACCTGTATTTGCCCTTGATATTTTAAAAGTAGGTGCCGAGGGGCTGGGCATTATGCGTATGGCATCGTCATTAGGTGCGGCATTAACAATGTTAGCCATGATTCGCTTTTCGCCAATGAACAAGCCATGGCGTAATCTGCTCATTGCCGTTACTGGGTTTGGTGTATCTATTATCGGTTTTGGCTTGTCCAATATATTTTACCTATCGCTGCTATTTCTGTTTTTACAGGGCGCGTTTGATAGCGTGAGCGTTATTATCCGCGGTACCATTATGCAGCTTTTAACCCCCGACCATATGCGTGGGCGGGTATCTGCGGTAAACTCCATGTTTATTGGCTCATCTAACGAGATCGGCGATTTTGAATCGGGCATGGCAGCAAAGCTTTTAGGTACTATACCTGCAGTTATATTTGGTGGCAGCATGACGTTGATGATAGTAACTATTACCTGGCTTAAAACTAAAAAGCTGATACCATTATCTCTAAACCAAATCCAGGAGCCCGCAGTTATAAAACACCAGCTTAAAAAAGGGTAATTTACATTTAATTAAAGCTGAATTAAGCTGTGTTATCTGTGAAAATAATATTCACCTTTAGGGAGAATATTATTTTTCTTTTAATAACTATTGATTAAGTCTTTGGCTGCAACGTATTCAGATACCTTACGAGGTAAGTTTTTATACATTTTACCATTATGGTTAATGTTTTTTGCCCCATTACTTAGCTATAGCTTGGATGGCAAACCTGTATACCGCCCTAATATTTTTACAAGCTTAAAAGATACTACAGATGCCCGCCGCATAGATGCTGCAAGGAGAATTTACAGGATCAATTGCCGCAAAATGAATGAGCCGGATGCCGTAAAAAGCCTGGGCGATTTGGAGCAACTGGCCGTTAACCTGGGCGATTTGCAACTTGAATGTGCCATATATGATATGCGTGCCGATTATTACTCGGTAAACCGAGGTTACAATCCATTAAGTAATAAGTATTTTGATATGGCTATTGCCTTTGCAAAAGAGGAGAAACTCCTATTGGAAACGGGCATTTATCAGCATCGCAAAGCCAACTATTATTCCCTTTACAAACAAAATACGGCTGCTTGCCGATATTATCTTTTGAGTGAAGCCACCCTGCGTGAGGTTGGTTTTGATAATGTGCGCGATATGGGGACGCTATTTTCTGAAACAGCAAATTTTTACTATGCCCTGGGCGACTTTGACAATGCACGTGAAAACCTGCGCCACGCTTTAAAGTATCAGCCTATAGTATCAAGCGTACGTATAAATATTATAAACACTATTGGGCTTACCTATCGTAATGCGGGGCAATACAAAACGGCTATGGCGTATTTTAACAATGCCCTTCATATGGCAACACTTGTTAAGGATTCTGTATGGGTAGCCATAGCAACAGGCAATATCGGCTCTATATACTTTTTGCAGCAACAATATGGTAAAGCACTGCCGCTGATACAGGCAGATTATAGCCAATCATTAAAATATGATCAAACGTTAAATTCTGCTATCGCTTTGTTAAGATTGATATATATTAGTCTTGATCATGGCAAACTAAAGCTGGCGGGCCTGCAATTAGATACTGCAGACAAATTACTGTTAAGAACCAGTGAAAATGTATTAACACAGCGGGCACAATATTATGAATTAAAGGCAATACTTAGCGGACGGTTTAAAAACGTTGAAAAAGTTATTTTATATAGGAATATATCAGAAAATTTACGGGATAGTGTGGCCAAGCGCGATAACATTACTGCTATTGAACGTGTGAGACTGCAATGGATAATGGAAAAAAGCCATGAAGAGCTTAACAACCTAAAAAAGAGTGCCCAGATAGAGGCCTTTAAGCAAAAAACAATAATTGTAGTATTGCTACTATTAATAGTGATAAGCGTACTTATATATAATCGCCAAAGGTTAAAAGCAAAAAAAGATAAGGAGTTAATAGTATCAGAGAAGCTTAGGGTTGATGAAGAGTTAAAAAATGCCACACTGGTGCTGAATGGCTATACCGAAAGGCTCATGCAAAAAAACATCCTGATAGATGAAATTAAGACAGAACTGGAAAATGTTCAATTAAAGTTTAGCGACGCAGACATTGCCGACAGCCTGGACAAAATGATGCAGGCCCATATCATGACAGATGATAACTGGGCACAGTTTAAAAAGCTTTTTTCAAGGGTACATGCTACTTTCTTTTACAACCTGCGTCATAAGTATGACAACTTATCTGGTACTGATATAAGGTTGCTTGCACTAATTAAACTAAAGCTTAATAATAAAGAGATGGCAGGTATGCTGGGCATAACTGTTGATGGTGTTAAAAAAGCAAAACAACGTTTGCGTAAAAAAATGCGCCTTTCTGAAGATGAAGAGATAGAGGATGTAGTAAACGACCTTTAATTCGTCCTAAAGCCACATTTTTGATGATTTGTCTCAATTTTGTCCACCCCTAAAATTCTTATAAGCAGGTATTTTGAGCCATATTTGAAAAATATGCTTACGAAGTAATTACAGCAACATATTATACTTTTTAATTACATACCAGCGTTAAAAAATTGATTTTCATGCAAAAATTGTACGTTTATATTGTAGAAGATAATCCTTTAATAGCTTTTGCGTTAAAGAATATGCTTCTTAATATAGGCCACAACATTTGCAGAATAGCAGAATGTTATGATGAAGCTATAAAAGACCTGAGGGTTATGAATGTTGACCTGGTGATAACAGATATAATGTTAAAAGGGAAAGAGAACGGAATTGACCTTGCAAATTATATCAACCATCATCTACATATCCCTTTCATCTTTCAATCGTCCATAACATCTGTAGATATAATAAATCTGGCTAATCAAACGCGTCCTAATGCTTTCCTGCTAAAACCGGTAAGCAAATCGGACATGATAAAAGCCCTTACTATGATAGCTGCATAGAACATAAATGATTTGATTAATTATTAAAGTTTACAATTGCCCGAGAATGGAAACAAGACAAAAAAAAACCTGCCCGCATTGCAGTAAAGGAAAATTAACCAGCCGCGCACGAAGGCCAGTTTTAGTAAAAGCAACATTATTTTGGCTGCCTATAAAAAGGTATTCCTGTAACCTCTGCGATAAAAAATCATATGTGTACGGTTCCGTATGGGAAACTACGGATAAAAAAAAATCACTGCTTAGCTCTGCACAATAACCGGCAAAATCATCGCTTAACTACATACTTATTGGTTAATAATTATATACCCGATAATGTTATTTGAGCACTATTAGGATAAGCCTGGTATAAAACATACGCCCCCTTTTCTCCCAATGCAACAGCAGGTTTTATTACACGGGATTTACCGTCCTGCACTATTTTTACAGTTTTCCATTTTTTGGGAATGTAAGTTTTAAGTGTAAGTGGCACATTGTACATAGCCTTATTAAGCGGGTGCGATAGGCTAACTGTAATTTTTCCATTTACTTGTTTAGCTTGCAGTTTGGCACTTTGCCTTTCGCGCATGTAACGGGTAACATCGCCAAATGTGGCTACCCATAGGTTTTTTTGGCGGGCTTTAATGTAGGTAAAATATTCATCCAGTTCCTGTTTAGGCAAGGCCTCCCAGCCAATACCCTCAACGCCGTGAATAGTAAGCACCAGCCAGGTATTGTTTTTGTTAACGGTGGTATCAACCCATGCCTTCATCATTGGCAACGGTGTTTTAGTAGTAGCACCCCGCTGAAACTGTATATACTCCTTATCGGTATTACCCGGGTTGCTTTTATTGCCACGGGTTATTTCTTTTAGCCAGGGCTCGGGCATACGGTTACGTAATGCCGGGTAAACTTTATATGCATATTCCATTACCCGTTCGTTCTCGGTCCCAAAAGGCCCCTCGCCCGAGAAGGTGTACCTGGCACCCAAATGGTTTAGGATTTCCAGCTTGCTCTTTTCCATTTCATATAACATGTTGGGCTCATCTAATATGGCCAGGCGCGGGTGGGTTATCATGTGGCTGGCAAACTCATGGCCTTGCGCGGCATATTTGCGAATTTCATTCCAGGTAGTGCCATGCGCATCCATATATTCGGGATTATGTTGTACGCCCGGTTTAAACTCGCCATTACGCACTTTCTTATATAACTCATCAATCAACTTTACTGCTTCATCAGTTTTACCTGCGTCAACAAGCGAACCGGCGTTGTAATAATAATCCATCGGCCCAACTAAACCCAGGTAACTGGCTGCCGAAGCACGTTCAAACAGGTTAGCTTTATTAGTTGGAACGGTTGCTGTTTCGCCGATGATCTCTTTAACTGGCCGACCTATAAATTTCCCCTGGTATTGTGAGCCAGGGATTTGCCCCGTGATGATGAAGAATGTAGCCGGAAATTTAAAGCGGTTTAGTAAAGGCAGGGCTACTTTAAATTGGTTAATAGAACCATCGTCCCAGGTAATTGATACTGCGCCTTTTTTACCATCCTGCCAGCGCGTTATCTCGGTTTGGGCTTTACAGGGATTTAGAAACAAACTTACAGCAATTGCCGGTAACAGTAATTTCTTCATGGTATACAATTTTTAACAATTGGTCTACTAATATACTAAGTTGAATTTTAATTCATGCTTATCCTGTTTCGCTCGGATAGTGGAGTAATAGGAAATTATTTGAAATAATTTATAAATGAATGAATATTCACTTATATTTGTAGCGAAATATAATATAAATGCGTATTAGAAACACAGATAAAGTACAGCTGGTAAAGCAAAAAGCTATTGAACTCATCGTAAAATATGGCTTAGAAGGCTTTAGCATGAACAAGTTGGCAAAGGCATGCTGTATATCAGTAGCAACGCTTTATATCTATTATAAAGACCGCGACGACCTGATCCTTAAAATAGCTATTGAGGAAGGCGCTTTAATGGGTGATGCCATGATAAAAGATTTTGACCCGGAGATGCTGTTTGAACAAGGCTTGCGTAAACAATGGGAAAACCGATATAACTATATGGTGGCTAACCCTATCATGACATTGTTTTTTGAACAGCTGCGCAGCTCATCGTATCAGCAGATTTTTTTATCATCTTTTTTGAAGGACTTTAAATTGGTGATGGGTAAGTTTATGGATAATGTAATTGCACGTGGCGAAATTGATGTAATGCCTTTTGAAGTGTACTGGTCGGTAGCGTTTGCGCCGTTATATAATCTTATCCGTTTCGAAAACGAGGGGCAAAGTATGGCTGGCAAGCCTTTTAAAATGACGGATGAGATACTTTGGAAAACTTTTGACCTGGTTGTGAAAGCCCTAAAAAAGTAAGCTTATGAATATTGTAGAAAATTTTGATCACATACTATTATTTAAAACCAACATTAATTGTGATGGCGATAAACTGCTGCTGCATACTTTGCTGGATAATAACCCCGACATTAAATGCTGGACAATTGATATGGAAGATGAAGATTGTGTGCTTCGAATTATATCGTACACGCTTAGCCATGCACAAATAATTGAATTAATAAAACCTCACGGCTACCAATGCTGTGAACTAACCTAACACAATGCAAAATCAAGAACCGGTACCTTTTACAGGCTACCAAAAATTTGTAATATTTATACTGGCTATCACCCAGTTTACTGTGATACTCGATTTTATGGTAATGTCGCCGCTTGGCGATATGCTCATGAAATCACTTAACCTTAAACCATCGGCCTTTGGTATAGCCGTATCTGCCTACGCTTTTAGCGCGGGGATCTCCGGCCTGCTTACTGCCGGCTTTGCCGATAAGTTTGATCGAAAGAAGTTGCTGTTATTCTTCTACATCGGTTTTATTGCGGGTACCGTGTTCTGCGGGATGGCACAATCTTATGCAGTGTTGGTAGCCGCACGTATAATTACCGGTTTGTTTGGGGGTGTTATCGGCTCCATATCAATGGCCATTATTACCGACTTGTTTGCCTTGCAGCAACGCGGCCGGGTTATGGGCTTTATTCAAATGGGCTTTGGTGCAAGCCAGGTTTTAGGGGTGCCAATTGGTATCTACATTGCAACGCTTTGGCAATGGGAAGCCCCTTTTTGGATGGTGGCGATATTAAGCACAATAGTTGCTATTGTTATTGCCCTTTACATTAAACCTATTACCCAGCATTTAGCTATCCAAAAAGATAAATCGGCGGTTTTACACCTTTGGCATACGCTGACCAAAAGCGACTATCGGGTTGGTTTTACCGCTACAGCATTGCTCTCGATAGGTGGTTTTATGATGATGCCTTTTGGGAGCGCATTTGCCGTAAATAACCTGGGCGTTAATTATAAGCAATTAACCATGCTACTAATGGTATCGGGGTTAAGCTCATTGCTGATTATGCCGGTAATAGGTAAGCTGAGCGATAAGATAGATAAGTTTAAAATATTTGCCGCGGCATCTGTTTGGATGATGATCATGTGTGTGGTTTATACCAACCTTGGCGTAACACCACTTATACTGGTAATGGTATTTAACATTTTAATGATGATGGGCATTATGAGCCGCATGATACCTTCATCGGCATTAACCAGTGCCATACCCGAAATGGCCGACCGTGGCGCTTTCATGAGTATTAACGCATCGTTACAGCAAATAGCAGGTGGGGTAGCCGCGGCCGTTGCCGGTATGATTGTAACCCAGCAAAGCAAGGGTAGCCCGTTGCAGCATTATAATACTGTTGGCTATGTAATAGTTGTTATATCAATAATCAGCATCTTTTTAATGTGGCGGGTAAATAACCTTACCAAAAAGAGGATGGAGAGCAGCCAAGCAGCCGTGATACCAGAAGAAGCTTTCTCACATTAAAAAATTTCATTTAGCCGACGTGTTCCATTTTGAAGATGGAACACGTGGAACAAATGGAACATACTGATAATCAATAGATAAAAAATTAACTTTTCTCAATTTTAGCAAAGTCTTTCTTTAATTAGAATACAGAATATTCTGTATTCTAATATTATAAGCATTTTTACCGATTGTTCCACTTTTTGTAAAATGGAACACACCAAAAAACGGCCTGGAATCGCCTATTTTCGCCTCTTTTTATCCCTTTTCTGGTCTTGCCGCAAACAACTACTTTCGCTATCTTGGCTAATAATCCTTAGCAATATCGCAATGAAAAAAGGCCTGCTACTTACCCTAATTACTACCGCCGCTATGGCTGCAAACGCACAGCAAACATTCGATCCGCCAAAAACTAAAACTATTCCTGTTGTTGATACCCTGCACGGTATACAACTTACCGATAATTACCGCTGGCTGGAAGACAAAAAGAACCAGGATGTTATTGACTGGACAAAAAAACAGCACGATTACGGTGTGGAGTACCTGACAAAAACGCAAAAGGTTCACCCCGATCTGAAAGAGAAGATAGCCGCCTACCTGAACATGGATTATGAAGGCCCCTTGAACACGGTGGGTAAACGCGTTTTCCAAACGGTGAAAAAGAAAGGTGATAAACAATATAAGATCTATACCATACTGGATGGTAAAAAGGTGCTGATATGGGACCCTGTGCAATTAGATACTGCAGGCAAAATATCAACCAGCGGCACCAGTTATACTTATGATGGCGAACGCGCTGCCATTAGCGCGCAACGCAGCGGCGCCGAGGTTAATACGGTTTACTTTATTGATACCCGCACCGGCAAACAAATCCACGAGCATATTACCAATACCAGTGGCTTTGATTGGGCGCAAGACCAAAAACATGCCTACGTAACCCTGCGCAGTCAGGAAGATGTGGATAAGCAGCGGCCCTTAAAAACCTACTACCTAAAAGTTGGCGACCCGATAGAGAAAGCCACCTTTGTGGGCACTACTAAAGACGCCCAAAACAGCTACTTTGTTTATGATAACCGCTACAGCGATGTAACCTTTAGCGGCGAAGGCGATTTCTACTCCAACAGCCTGCGCATTCGCCCAACCGGTAGCCTTAAAGAAGGCAGGATCATCTATAACAGTAAAAAATTTCAGGCATACCCCGAGGCTATCGGCAACCGCCTTTATATAAAAACCAACGATAACGCGCCAAAAAGCAAACTGATGCTGGCCGATAAGCTGCACCCGGATTATAAGAACTGGAAAGTGCTTATCCCCGAAAGCAGTACGGTTATGGAGAACTATGTAGTTACCAAAAACAGCATCATCGTTCAGGATAAAAAGGATATTGAGAGCCGTTTAAC
>NZ_JAQBOI010000308.1 GCF_028288105.1 Mucilaginibacter sp.
TCCATCAAAATAGCTGCGCCATGGTCGGCCTTGGTGTATATCAATTGTTTTTCAAGCGCGCTTTGCACAAAGTCCTGCATGTTTACATCAATGGTTGATATGATATCCGCCCCTTCTTTAGGTGCAATCTCATCATCATCATTAATAGGCATCCAAACACCACCAGCCATGCGGCGTTCCAGGCGTTTACCACTTTCGCCGTTTATGTAATTGGCATAAGCCCCTTCAAGGCCAACGCCGTTTTTTACGTTAGCATTTTTATACCCAATGGTACGTTCGGCCAAAAAGCGGAACGGAAAAATACGCCTGTTCTGCTGAATAACGATCAAACCACCTTTGTATTTACCCAGGTTAAAAATGGGGAACTTGCGAATGTCTTTCAGTTCATGATAAGTAACCTTGCGCCTAACCAACTGGTAGCGCGAGCTATCCTTACGCGCATCGCGGAAAAGCCTTGAATATTCGCGGGCCGATTTATCACCAAAATAACTAGACAGTTTCATGGATAATGAATCTATCTTCTCATTAAATATTTTATAATTCTCAATACCACCGGCAAGCATATCCATATGCAATTCATACTCGGGCACCGATGTTGCCAGCAAACTGCCGTCAACCCCAAATATATTTCCCCTTGTAGCTTCAATGTTTTTGTAACGGGTAGACTGAGCCTTTGACATAGCCTGCCATTTTTTACCCTGTACAAATTGCACACGGCAAAGCTGAAATACCACCGCTGCCGCAAAAAGAAGGATAAACCCAAACGCAAGGTAAACCCTTACAAGTATGTTGGTTCTGATACTCATTCCTGTACGTCCTCCTTTACAGTTATTTTTTGTGGCGGCTGCTGCGATTCCTTAATACCTAATGTATCGGCACGCTTTGCCACCTCGGTCAATGTGCTTTTAAAGGCCAGGTCGGCTTTGCTGCTTTTATATTCCCAGCTTAGCTCTTTAACCTCTTTACCTATTTTATCAATATCACGTATGTTGTTTTCAGACAGGTGCCTGTTACCTATATATAACATCCCCAAAAAAGCCACGTACAATATAAAAGGCAAAGCATGGGTAGCATCATCAGTTGTGATGACCCCATTTTTTAAGAATTGCGTTAAAAAGTTATCGGGAATTTCCTTCACAGGCTTTTCTTCCACAACAAGTTTTTGCTCTTCTAACTCTTCCTCCGGAATTTCTGTACGCAAACGATTTGTCATTTTTTTACAGCTATTCTTAGTTTAGCACTACGTGCCCTATTGTTATTTAATATCTCTTCGTCGCTTGCTATAATAGCACCACGACTAACCGCATCAAATGGGCGGTTGTTATTACCGTATAGATCTTTCTCTACCTCCCCACTAAATTTGCCTTTGGCGATGAAGTTCTTTACCAGCCTGTCTTCTAACGAGTGGTAAGACATTACTACCAACCGGCCACCCGGTTTAAGCACCTCTGCCGATTGCATCAAAAAATCTTTAAGGGCTTCCAGTTCCTGGTTAACCTCTATCCTTAGCGCTTGAAAAACCTGCGCCAGGTATTTATTTTCTTTCCCACGGGGGATGATATTACTTATCGCGTTCTTCAGATCGGCTATGGTAACTATAGGGCCATTCAGCCTTGCGGTTACAATGGTTTTAGCCAGCGATTTTGCATTTTGAACTTCGCCGTACATACCAAATATGCGGTGCAGATCGGCCTCGCTGTAGGTGTTAACCACCTCTTTGGCACTTAAGTCTGAAGCCTGGTTCATACGCATGTCCAGTTCCGCATCAAAGCGGATAGAAAAACCACGCTCGGCCTGGTCAAACTGGTATGATGATACACCCAGATCCGCCAGTATCCCATCAACCGGGATAGCATCATGCAGGCGGGTAAAATTTTTAAGGTATCTAAAGTTTTGATCAATGAAAGTAAAACGCTCATCATCAATAACATTTTGCTGTGCATCGGCATCCTGGTCAAACGCAAGCAATTGCCCGCCCTCGCCTAAATGTTTCATTATTTCGCGCGAGTGGCCGCCACCACCAAAAGTTACATCAACATAAGTACCGTTTGGTTTAATATTTAAAGCCTCAATACACTCGGCCAGCATAACCGGGGTATGGTAATTACTCATCGCGCCCCCTTCCTTTGTTGCCCATTACCTCTTCGGCTAAATCAGCAAAATTATCGGGTTCGTTACTTATCATTTCCTGGTGCGCTTTCTTGTCCCAAATCTCCACTTTATTCAATAAACAGGTAAGCACCACCTCGCCGGTAATGCCTGCGTAATCCAATAAATGCTTCGGCAAATTCACTCTTCCGGCGGCATCGGGCTGCAATAAAGTTGCTCCACCGGTAAAATACCTTACAAATTTGATGCTTTTTCTATCGTATTCGTTAAGTTTGCTAAGTTCGCCGAGCTTTATGTCCCACTCCGATTTAGTGTAAATAACAAGATAGTTCTCAAGGCCACGATTGATCACAAGACCTTCATTATCAGCTTCAGGAAGCTGTTTTTTAAGGTCCGAAGGGATCATCATCCGCCCTTTGGCATCCAGTTTACAATTAAATTCTCCGGTTAAATAGGACATTCTATACGGTCTACAATATTTGTAAAGTAAAAGTAGATTACTTTTACCACTTTTTACCACTTTTTACCACCAAAAAGTTTTCAACATTTTTGGTGCCTTTTCGACTATTTTATGTTGCGAATAATTATAGCTTTGAAACTGTATTTACACCGCCAAACATGATAATTGTTATACAATGCACAGACCGTGTAGGCCTTGTTGCAGCTATATCGGGCCTGCTGGCCCAAAAAGAATTCAATATCATTAGCATGCACGAGCATGTAGACAATACCGCTAACCTGTTTTTTATGCGCCTGGAAGTTGATAAAACCGGTGGTGCTGAAGGACTTGAAGAAAATCTGCAGGATATTTTACCCGAAAACGCGCTCATAAAAATCAACCCGCTGCCCGAAAAAAAGATAATTGTGCTGGTTACAAAAGAATACCACTGCCTTGCAGATATTTTGATACGTAATTATTTTAAAACACTGGGTGCCAGCGTGCAATGTGTAATTGGCAACCACAACACCCTGCAGGATGTTTGCCAAAGATTTGATATCCCCTTTTACCCGGTGCAGGCTACTGAAGACAAGGCTGCCTTTGAACAAACCATCATTGATATCACCAAAAAATACGAGTTTGATTACCTGGTGCTGGCTAAATTTATGCGGATATTATCGCACGATTTTGTGAGCCGTTTCCCGATGCAGATCATCAACATCCACCACTCTTTTTTACCGGCATTCGCGGGTGCAAGCCCCTACCGCCAGGCCTACGAACGTGGGGTAAAACTGATAGGCGCCACAGCACATTATGTAACCGACGAACTGGACGAAGGCCCCATCATCGCGCAGCAAATTATCCCCGCCGACCACTCGCATACCGTCCATGATATGGTTAAAGCCGGAAAGGAAATTGAAACCGCCGTTTTAGCCAAAGCCCTAAAACTGGTATTTGACGACAGGGTGTTTGTTTATAAGAATAAAACAGTAGTGCTGGAGTAATACATATGTCTACCGGTTTGACACACGCGGCACGCGTGCGCCAGCTGAGGCATTTATACTACATATTGCCTCCTGGCGTTATTTTGATATAAATTGGAGGGAAAAATACCGACTTACCAGTAAAATCTTTTTTATTAAATCTCATTATCCCCTCCATTTCATCATACGAAAACAGCTTTTTTTGATTTGGATAATCGGGCTCCCAGCTTACAGGAATCAACAAGGAAACATCAGTATATGATTTTATTTTGGCATACTTTTCTAAAGTCGCCTTATCATCATGCCATTTTTTTCTGTTTAAATATGCTTTAACAAATGTAGAATCGGCGCTATCAGAAAATTGAATACTGGTTACTTTTCCATTCTTACTAATGTCAACTTTGAGCATTGTAAAAGTTGGAGTAGTTGTAGACATATAAGATGATGTATAAAAACTATGATATATACCATTTGAGAATTCGTTGAACAAACTATCGGAAACCGAGTGTTTGTATTTCTCATTATTCAGCACCCTATCTTGAGCAAAAGATACAGTAATTTGTGAAAGGACGACGCTAAATATAATTACGCTTCTTGAAATATTTTTCATTTACCATATCGATTTAAGCGGCTGTATCTGCAAATCCTCTATCTCCATACCGTTGTTTACTATACTTAAACGGGTGTATGGTTTTTTGGGGAAGTAAATACCGGTAAGGTTGCTCAATCCGCCATCGGCGAAGAGCTCAACAGAGGAAGCGTCTACCAATAGCTCAAAATTGGATGTTGGCGAGAGCGATATCCTTGGCGCATACGATATCGATGCGAACTGCTTGTTGAAGCCATTTTGCCCGGCCTTTGTGCGGTCTATATAATAACGGCTGTTTTTGGCATCGTAACCTATTACAAGCTTTTCGCCTGCATTGTTAGATAGTATTACCGAATAATCTTTTACTGCCTGTGTATTAAATTTAAGTGTGTACTGCGCCGGAGTTTGTTTGATCACCGAAAATATGTTGTTATCCTTTGCTAAAAGTCCGGCGTCTACATTTATAGTTTTGGTTATTATGTTTTCCAACTCTTCTACCGGGTTTGAAGCCAGCCAGATATCGCCTGCGGCCGATTTTAAAGAAAGTTCGCGCGGGATAGTCATAGCGCTGCGCCATTTAACGGTTGGCGCTTGGTTAGCATATAGCCAGTTACTCATCCACCCTAAAAATATTTTACGGGTACCGGTGTTTGACCATGTTACGCCTGCATAATTATCGGGCCCATGATCGATCCATTTGGTTTCTGTACTGGTTGGGGTAAATTTGCTGCCATCAAAGTGGCCCACAAAATACTGCGTAGCCGACCCATCATTGGGGCCACCCGGGTTAATACTTACCAGCAATACCCAGTATTCTTTCCCGTTAAGTTTCAATGGTATAAGATCCGGGCATTCCCAAACACCGCCGTGGGCACCAAGCATCCGGCCAAATTCGCTTTCTTTTTTCCAATCCTTCAAGTTGGGCGACGAATAGAAGGTGATCCTATCTTTAGTGGCAAGTGTCATCACCCATTTATTGCCGGGCGCGTACCAAAACACTTTAGGATCGCGAAAATCTTTTATACCGGGGTTTTTAACTACAGGGTTGCTTTTATACTTTGTCCAGGTGGTACCCTCATCAAGGCTGTAGGCAATGCTTTGATTTTGATAGGTTGATGCACCCGCCTTCTCTCCTTTTGGGTCGTGGTGGGTAAATATGGCTACCATGGCGGGTTTACCCTTAGTGCCAAAGCCAGATGTATTGTCTTTATCAATTACCGCGCTGCCCGAGAATATATAGCCCAACTTATCCGGATATAATGCTATGGGTAATTGCTTCCAATGGATCAGATCTTTACTTACGGCATGCCCCCAGTGCATAGGCCCCCAAACCGTAGCTTTTG
Source organism: Mucilaginibacter sp. (assembly GCF_028288105.1). Lineage (GTDB taxonomy): Bacteria > Bacteroidota > Bacteroidia > Sphingobacteriales > Sphingobacteriaceae > Mucilaginibacter. Next base: position 5,464 of record NZ_JAQBOI010000308.1, read on the forward strand.
GATAGTACTGAAAAAACAGGTGATAGTTACCTTTATAATACACCATCCCGTTTGGGTCGTTCATCCATTTCTCTTTAGGCGAAAAATGCGCCTGCAGCCGGTAAGGTTCCTGGTATAATTTAGTGGGTGCTTTTTGCGCCTGTAATGATACGGCGGCTACAACAAAGCATATTGTAAGTAATCGTTTTTTGATCTCCATCGATGAAAATTCAGGTTAATATTATCCGCTTTTACATTTAATGCTAAAGCTAAGTACTATTGAACTGATTTGTAACAACGATAGTATAAAATTGTTAGTCGAATTTAACCGTCTCGGGACCCGATACTTTGGCAATATGGCAATTGCAACCGCCGCCGGATACTTTTATAATAGCCTTTTTAACCTGCCCTGTAGTAACGCTCGTAGCTGTAATGCTCACATCGTCGCCTTCGGCAGAATACTCATCCTTAGTGCCGTCTGACGCGATAAGTACAAAACCAGCCACAAAACTGGCAGCGGGTGGATATGAAGGCGGGGTTATTGTTTTACCCGTACGCAGGTTTATTATAGTAACATCCTTTACCTGCGCGGCATCCCCATTATGGTTATTGTAAACAATACCCAAATACGCAAACATAGCCGTACATGCCTGCATCTCGCAAGCGGGCTTATTATTACTTTTTTTACAAGCCGATATACTGAAGGCCAAAAGCAGTACACAAAGTAGTTTCTTATACATAATTGGTTGGTTTATTAGTTAATACGTATTTTTCAACTACTATGCTACAGCTAATATAATAAACCTGTAAGATGGTATTTATGCACCTTACAGGCTTATATGAACTACCTGCTTTGTTTAAGCTGCTGTACTTCTTGTTTTAGATTTTCAATTTGTGCCTGCTGTTCTTTTATAGCGCCAACTAATAGCGGCACCAATTTTTCCAGGTCAACTTCGGATGTGGTAACGGTACGCTGGGTGCCCTTGCCTGCTGTGTACCAGTTATGGCGGTTACTCACAGCCGAAGGAACTATAAGCTTTGCATCGTTAGCAATAAACCCAAATTGCTTACCGGCAGGTAAATTAAGCTGCTTGTATTCGCCGCGGTTATACTCGTAACTTACGGGTTGCAGTTGGGTAATATAACTAAGCGAATTGGCTACCGGTGCAGTATTGGTTTTAATACTGCTATCACTTACTTTTTGGGCAAACGTGGCAGTACTAATAATAACGAACAATATAGATGACAATATGATTTTAACACAAGATTTCATGATTATAAGATTTAATTTTTAGATAATATTTTACCTGCCTGCTTATGGCAGGGATGATAAACAATGCAATAAATTAAACCGTATAATTTGGCGGAGGAGTAGGTACTGGTGAAACCCAGGCTAAATGGTGGCTGCTTTTTTCATCAGGGTAAATAATGACTTTATAATACATGTGCAGTTGCGGAAATGCCAGATCCTGATTGATAGCCCAAAATTCTTTCGGGTTACTTTCTTTGTTTTCGTTCTTCTCGGCTGTATCATCATCGTCACTTCCCGGCCAGCAATCGTTTTGGCAAATGTTGGTTTTTATCAGTATTGAGGTAATAGATACGCCTGTACTTTCCAGTATGGAAAATATGCATATAAAAACAAGTAAGTGTTTTAACCAGGTGAATCGCATAAGTAAAATACTATGCAAACATAGCAAATTCGGGATTTAAGACAAAATGTTTTATGATAATGAACGCTAATCAACCACTATTTTTTCCGGGCCTGCCAGTTTTTCGACATGGCAATTACAACCACCAGAAATTTTAAAAATGGCGGATATGGGCTTATTGGTAGCAGCATTTATAGCGGCAACCTTTAGTTCGTCGCCTTCGGTAGAAAGTTCTTTTTTATTAGCATCGCTTACAATAGTATGGATCATGGGCGAGAACCCGGGGTCGACCATGTTTTTGGCCACAATGGGTTTATTGGTGCGCAGATTGATAACTGCAAAATCTTTCACTGCCACATTATTCCCATCCTTATCAACAAACTGCGTACCTACCGAAGCAAAGATATCAGTACAGATCTGATTTGTGGGGCAACCACCGTTGTTCAGCTTTTTTGTACATGATGAGGTAACAATTGCCAGTGATAAACAAAAAATGATCAGCTTTTTCATAGTGAGATATTTTATTGTTAACGCATAACTATTAAAAAGGTTAATATAACAGCTTATAATATCTGGTTAAACTCCATCCGTTCACCATCGGGGCCGGTTATATTAAAGTACTTGCAGCCGTTGGCCCAAAACTGCAGGAACACAGGTTCAGGTTCTATGATATTAAAGCCGGCTTGTTGTATAGTTGTAAAGGCTTCATCAATATCGGGCACGTTAAAAGCCACGTGGTCGATATGCCCGTTCTTTCGGGTGTGTATCTCACTTAAAGCAGGCTCGGGTAATTGGTAAAGCTCAATAACCATTTCGCCGCGTTGCATCATTATGCAGGTGCCGGGCTTCCCGCCATCTATAAAACCAGCCTGCATTACGTTTGCAAAGCCCAGGCGCTCGTAAAAGGCTTGCGAGTTGGTGATATCGGTTACCGGGATGCCGATGTGTTGGATAGCGGTGATGTTGATGTTTTGCATAATTATAAAGTTAGCAGAAGCTCTATAGGTTTCGGGCCGATTTATAAACTCCTTACAGTAGATGTTCACGTTCACGGCCGTGAACACTCGCAAATATAGATGAACACTTGATAATCAAGTAATTAACATTTACCATACTGACAAAACAGTGTCAGAGGATTATTGAATTTTACATTTGCTGATATTGCAGAGATGTTCTCTTTTTTTCCTCGTTAAGACAGACGCAATACATCAATTTCATATCATATAAAAAGGCGCGAAGTATCGCGCCTCTACAATAACAAATTCATGGGTAGAGACGCGATACTTCGCGTCTTAATATTTCCTACAACACCCTTACCTTCAAATAACTTGGATGCAGTTTTGAGCTATATACCTTGTGGGTTGCCTTTTTAAAGTCGGTATCCTTGGCTTTCATAATATCCTGGAACTGCTGGGTATTCCTGTCGATCAGCGGGAACCAGGTGCTTTGGATCTGTACCATTATGCGGTGGCCTTTTTTAAAGGTATGCAATACATCCTGCAGCTCGAAGTTTACCGGGGTAACTTTGCCGGGCACAAATGGCTCGGGCTTTTCAAAGCTATTACGGAACTTGCCACGCATAGCCTCGCTGCGTACCATTTGCTCATAACCGGCCATGTTTACTTCCTTACCGGTAAATTTATTGGCAGTGGCCGTATCCGGGTAAACATCCAATACTTTCACAACCCAATCGGCATCGGTACCGCTGGTGCTTACTTTTAGGTTGGCCCAAATGTTGCCCGCAATGGTAATGTCTTTATCCAACACTTCGGTTTTGTATGTAAGTACGTCAGGGCGTTTCTCGGCGAAGCGCTGGTCGGCGGTCATGTACTCACGTTTCATATCAAAATCTATCCCATCGATAAACGGAACCGGGTTCATTGGGTCTGATACAAACTCTTTAAAATCATCTTTAACAGTTGTTGGCGCTGTAAATGATAGCTTACCACCCGGCAGCAGGTATAGGTTCTTCTCAACAGCCTCGGCCGGTGGCCATGCCTTATAGGTTTTCCATTGGTTTACACCGGTTTCAAAAGTAGAAGCCTTTTGCAGATCCAGCGGTGTACCTTTAAGGTAATGACTAAAAAACGCGAACTCTATTTTCTCCCTGTAAAACGGACCTGTAGCATCACCAAAGCTAACATCGCCTAAATGGTCGCCGGCGCCACGTGCCCAGCCGCCATGCACCCATGGGCCCATAGCAAAGTAAACCGGTGTGGTTGGGTTCTTTTTAGCTAATACTTTGTAGGTGTTAATAGCGCCATATAAATCTTCGGCATCGTACCAGCCGCCTGTAACCAGTACAGCTGTTTTTATATCGTGCAGGTGGGTTAAAACATTGCGGTCTTTCCAGTGCTGGTCATAGTTAGGGTGATCCATCATCTCGTTCCACAGGCGAATGGTATCTTTATAATACTTCACGTTGGAGTTGCGCATGCTGCCCATATCCAAAAAGAATTTGTAGCCATCTTCGGTACCCGGGTTAAAGCCTTTTGCCCTGCGCTGAGTAGGTTTATCATCCTGCCTGTTTGTAAAGCCCGGGTAGAAACCAAAGTTAGCTACCAGCATAAAAGCGCCATTATGGAAAGCATCATCGCGGTACAAATCTGCAATTGGTGCCTGCGGCGATGCGGCTACCAAAGCGGGGTGGCGACTTAATAAAGCGGTTGTAGTATAAAAGCCGGGATAAGAAATGCCCCATACCCCTACCTTGCCGCTATTATTCGGCAGATTTTTTATCAGCCAGTCAATCGTATCATAGGTATCGGTGCCCTCGTCAACATCTTTATTGGTTTTGTGCACTTCCAGCTCGGGTGTCATTTCCTCGTAAATGCCTTCGCTCATCCAGCGGCCACGTACATCCTGGTAAACAAAAATGTAACCATCATGCACAAACTGGGTTGAGGGACCAAGGCTGCCTTTGTATTTATCTGTACCATACGGGGCCACACTATAGCAGGTACGGTCCATCATGATGGGGTATTTTTTGGCTTGATCTTTAGGTACGTAAACCGATGTGAACAGCTTTTTGCCATCGCGCATGGGGATCTGGTATTCAAACTTGGTATAGTTCT
>NZ_JAQBOI010000331.1 GCF_028288105.1 Mucilaginibacter sp.
CCTGATGCTAAACCTGGTTATTGATATTGGCAATACTTTTACCAAAGTCGCTGTTTTTGAAAACGACGACCTGCTAAAAGTAGAGCAATATGAACAAACCGGCAGCCAGGATATAGATAGCTTTTTAAGCATTTATAAAATTAACAGGGTAATAACATCATCTGTAAAAACAGAAAAACAACCCTGGCAAACCCTGCTGGAAAATAAGTTTCAGGTTATATATTTTAATAGCAGCATAACCGCAGGCATAAATAATCATTACAAAACGCCCAACACACTTGGTGCCGATAGGCTGGCAGCTGTAATTGGGGCAAATTATTTATATCCGGGTACAAATAATATAATCATAAGCGGTGGCACCTGCATTACTTATGACTTTATTGATGCAGGCGCGAATTATTTTGGCGGCAGTATATCACCGGGATTAAATATGCGTTATAGAGCCGTTAACCATTATACCGCGGCGCTGCCTTTAATTGAGCCCGATAAAAACTTTAACGCGGCGTATGGTAATGATACCGCGTCCGCAATAAAATCGGGGGTGCAAAACGGGGTAAGATACGAGCTGGAAGGCTTTATAAATGAGTACATAAAAACACAAAAAGGGTACAATATTATACTAAGCGGGGGCGACAGTATTTTTTTTGATACTCTATTGAAAAATAGCATCTTTGCCCCCTATATTAAAATTGAGCCTTACCTGGTTCTAAAAGGATTAAACGCAGCTATACAAAAGCATAATGATTAAATATATAAGGTTCGTAATAATACTGTTCTTATTTACTGCAACGGCACTTGGCGTAAAAGCGCAATCTACTGCAACTACCAGTTCTCCGTATTCGCGTTATGGTATAGGTGATATTAACCCCATGCTGATGCCTCAAAATGTTGCTATGGGAGGCATTGGTGTGGCAACTAACCGTATCAATGGTTTCTTTTCGGTAAACCCGCTAAACCCTGCATCAAACGCTGCTATTGGTTTAACTGTTATTGATATTGGCTTGTATGGCAATTTCAACACACTTGAAAAATCGGGTCAAACATCACAAAGCAATGCTAATTTCAGGCTTAGCCATATTGCATTTGGTATACCGGTATCAAAACGCTCGGCAATTACCTTTGGTTTAATGCCTTACAGCGAAATGGGCTATAATTATAAACAGGTAAACAAGCAAATAAACCCGATTTCTGATCCCATTAACCCAATAGATACAAGCGCTGTAAACTACCTTTACAGTGGCGATGGTGGTTTATCAAGGATATTTTTAGGCTACGGTTTTGGCATAGGGAGCCACTTATCAATTGGTGGTAGCGTATCTTATATATTTGGTAACCTTAAAGAAACACAATCAACAGAAGTACCTTCTCTGCCTGCTGTATTAAACTCCAGAATTGAAGAAAGTAACAGCATTAATGGTTTCAATTACGATTACGGCGTTCAATACTCTGTAGATTTTTCTCAAAGGAAACACTTAACTTTTGGTTATTCTGCATCGGCAAACACAAAACTAAATACAGCAAACAGTTACATTGTTAGCAGCTATTACAGAAATACCAACGGCGATGAAGGTGTTGCTACTGATAGTCTTATAAACAATCAGCAACCATCTGGTAAAATACAGTTACCAATGATCAACCGTTTCGGTATATCTTTCCAAAACGATGGGAAATTCCTGATAGGTGCCGATTATACCATGAGCAATTGGTCAAAACTAACTGTTGCAGGTACTAATAAAGGGCTTCGCGATAGCAAAACCTTTAATGTTGGTGGCCAGTTCACCCCTAATATCAATTCATTATCAAACTATTTTGCATCGGTTGATTACCGTTTAGGCTTTATTTACGATCAAACTTACCTAAACGTAAACAGTACAGATATTAAAAGATACGCCGCCACATTTGGTGTTGGCTTACCTTTAAGAGCCAACAATACCAGCTTTTATAAAATAAATATAGGCGCCGAAGTAGGCAGGCGCGGCACTCTGGTTAACAGTTTAGTTAAGGAGAACTATGTTAACGTGCATTTGTCATTCACGCTTAACGATAAGTGGTTCCAGAAATACAGGTTTGATTAACATTTTATAATGCAAAACAGGCTAAAACAACTGTGCATTTATTTACCGGCTGTTTTTATAGCCCTGTTTTTAAGCGCCTGTGAAAACGATTTAAATAAGGTAAAAGCAGTAGCCGCGGCCGATGCTACCAAACCTGTACAGCGTACAACCGGTGTAACTATAACCCTCAGCGATTCGGGGTTTGTAAAGGCACAGGTTATTTCCCCCTTGCTTATAGAATACGCTACCAAAAAAGATCCCTACAAAATAATGCCCAATGGCGTAAAAGTTATTTCGTACACTCACGATTTAAAAGAAGATGGCAACATTATTGCCGATACCGGTTATTATTATGATAAAAAAGAACTGATCGTATTTCGCAAGAACGTAGTAGCAACAAAAAGCGACGGTACAGTTTACCGCTCTGAAGAGCTGATATGGGATCAGGCTAAAAAACAGGTGTACTCAAATAAAAAAGTAAAAATGACAAAAGTTGGCGGCGACGAAATGACCGGTACCAGCTTTGTAAGCGACGATAAATTAAGCAATCCTGTGTTTCAAAACTCTACCGCCATCATTCACGTGGATGATAATCTTACACATTAATGACTAAATTTAATTACGCAAATTTTTGTGTTATAGAATTTTAGTAAAAATTGTATCTTGCGCCTCTTTTTGAGAATATAAAATATATATAGTTATATGGGTATAATGGGTTATTTGCGGGAGCGAATGGGAAAAATTCTCGCAGGAGTTATTGGTTTAGCGCTTTTCGCGTTCATTGTTGGTGAAGTGGTACAATCCGGGAGTTCTTTTTTCCGGGGGGATGTCAACAACATTGGCGAGGTAAATGGCGAGAAGATCGCTTATGTTGATTTCAACCAAAGATTAGAGCAAAGCACGCAGCAGTTTAAACAACAGTCTGGACAAAGCCTTACGCCTCAAATTACTAATTACATACAGGAAACTACCTGGAACCAATATTTAACAGAATTACTGCTAAATAAAGAAATTAACAAACTTGGTATTATTGTAGGTACAGACGAAAGCCAGGCTATGATAAGCGGCAGTAACCCCGACCCGCAGGTACAACGCCAATTTGTTGGGCAGGACGGCCAATTTGATAAAAACAAACTTAACCAGTTTTTAAGCTACCTGCAATCTCCAAAGGTTGAGGCGGCCCAGGTAAACGCCTGGAGCGATTTTGTTAAACAATTAATAGCGGCTAAAAAGCAGCAAAAATACATGTCGTTGGTAACCAATGGCCTGTATGTAAACTCGCTTGATGCACAGGATGATTATCTTGCTAAAAATAAATTAGCAAACTTTAAATATACAGTGCTTGATTACGCTTCAATACCTGATGCCAATATCAAATTAACTGATGATGATTATAGCGCTTACTATAATGAACATAAATCAGAATTTAAAAATCAACAGGAGTTACGCAGTTTTGAGTATGTAAGCTTTAATGCTGCCCCTTCAAAAGAAGATACATTAGCTGTAAAAGCACAGGTTGATAAATTAGTTGCTGATTTTAAGGCAACCCCTAACGATTCACTTTTTGTACAGATAAACTCTGAAACAAAATCACAACTTGTTTATCAGAAAAAAGGACAATTAGAGCCTAAACTGGATTCAGTTATGTTTGCCGCAGATAAAGGCTTTATGTATGGCCCTTACTTATCAAATGGTAGCTATAAAGTAGCTAAACTAATTGATTCAAGAATTAGCCCCGATTCAGTAAAGGCAAGGCACATCTTAATAAACCCGGCTACTACAGGCGGCGTTGATAAAGCTATTGCCAAAGCCGATTCACTTAAGAAATTAATTGAAGGCGGTAAGTCATTTGCTGATCTGGCTAAAATGTTCTCGGTAGATAAAGCATCAGGCGAAAAAGGCGGAGACCTTGGTACTTTTGCCCGTGGCACTATGATCCCTGCGTTTGACGACGTAGCTTTTAACGGTAAACCTGGCGATATTAAAGTATTTGCAACACAGTTTGGTGTTCACTTATTACAGATCGAAGAGCAAAAAGGCTCATCCAAAGTTGTTAAAGTTGCCGTAGTTGATAAACCATTAACACCAAGCAGCAAAACACAAGCAGCAGTTTACAGCAAAGCGCAGTCATTCTTAAGCTCGTTAACTAACGAAAACTTTGATGCCCAGGCTAAAAAAGCAGGCTTACCTATTAAAAATGCTGAAGATGTAAATGGCACAGCGGCAAGCGTATTAGGTTTAGATAACGCACGCGAAGTTGTAAAATGGGCATTCAAATCAGACAAAGGCACTTTCTCTGACCAGGTATTTACCGTGGGCGACCAATATGTAGTTGCACGTGTATCTGCCATAAAACCTAAAGGCATTTTACCTTTAGATGTTATAAAGAAACAAATTGAGCCAATGGTTCGCATACAGGTTAAAGGCAAACAGCTTTCAGATAAATTACAAGCTGCTTTAAACGGTGCAACAAGCATTGACCAGGTTGCTCAAAAAGCAGGCAGCAAAGTTGTTCCGTTGCAAAACATAGTGTTTGCTAACCCGGTTATCCCAGGTTCACAAGCAGAGTATAAAGTTATAGGTACCGTATTTGGTTCACAGCCAAATAAACTGTCAAAACCTGTTCAAGGCCAGCAGGGCGTTTATGTATTTACATTAGATAGCTTTACAAACCCGGCACAGCTTACAAACAATGTTAGAGAGAAAGAGCAAATAGGCCAGGCACTGTTACAGCGCTCACAAGGCATGGTACTTGACGCCCTGAAAGATAAGGCGAATGTAAAAGATAACAGAGCTAAGTTTTTGTAAGGAAAATTTAACGTAATTTTGTATCCGGCACCAACGTTATAGTTGATGCCGGATTTTTTATTTTTACCATCATGGAAATACAGGAAAATATAATAAATAAAGTTGCACAAAGCGGACTGGTTACTTTAGACCCTGCCCAGTTTTATGCCCCGGGCGAGCGCGTGGTTTATGACATTAAAGATAACCTGTTCCACGGCCTTATGCTGCGCGAAAAAGATTTCCGCGAATTTGTTAAAACACATGATTGGGCACAATACCAGGACAAAAACGTAGCAATTACCTGCACAGCCGATGCCATTGTACCCGCATGGGCATACATGCTATTGGCTAACCGTTTGGTGCCTTACGCCCGCCAGGTTGTTTTTGGCGATGCCGATGTGTTAGAAACCGTATTGTTTGTAAAAGAAGTGGCCGCCCTTGATGTTGAACAATACCGCGACCAGCGTGTGGTGATCAAAGGATGCGGTGATGTACCTGTACCTGTATCGGCTTATGTGGAGTTAACACAGAAACTTACCCCGGTTGCAAAAAGCCTGATGTTTGGCGAACCATGCTCCACTGTGCCTATTTATAAACGCAAAGATTAAACCGTACTGTGGTAATTGCGTCTATATCAAACACATGAGGAAATATTATTTAGCTCTTTTAATGCTTACCTGTTTTGCAGGGGCATTTGGCCAGGAAGTAACCAAAACAAACGGGGTTGCTTTTCAAGCAGGCGAACAAATAACATATAAATTAAGGTACGGTATTTTCACCGCTGCCGAAACTGTAATTAAGGTAGAAAATAGTCCGGTTAAGTTTGATAACCACCCCGCGCTGCATATTTATGCCGATGCCCGCACTGCCGGCACATTCAACCTGCTTTTTAAAGTGCGTAATAAGTACGAAACATTTATTGACCCGCAAACGCTGATGCCCTACTATTACTCAGAGCAAAGGCAGGAATCAAAATACAGGCATAGTGATAAGGTTACTTTTGATCACGAAGCAGGTATAATAACTGCTGATAAAGGTAAATTCCCGTTTAAGGGCAATGTATTTGACTTTTTATCGGCTTATTACTTTGCCCGTAATATTAATGTATCAAAGTTAAAAATTGGCGATAAGCTAAGTATGCGCTACTTTTTGGAGGATGGGATACACACACTTACCATTACTTTTATAGGCCGCGAAAAGGTGAAATGCGGGCTGGGAACTTTTAATTGTTTAAAGTTTAATCCCACTATTATTCCCGGGCGCATATTCAGAAAAAACAGTATGCTATATTTGTGGATCACTGACGATAAGAACCGCATCCCAGTTAAGGCGCATGTAGAACTGATAGTTGGGAGTTTGGTAATGGACCTGACGCAGGCCAGCGGGCTTAAATATCCGCTAAACCCCATTAAAAATTAAATTAGATGATTGAAGTAGGAAATGTTTTACTGCACGAAGATGTTATAAAAAACAACTTCGTTTGCAATTTAAACAAATGCAAAGGCGCTTGCTGCCTTGAAGGTGATTCGGGCGCGCCCCTAAACCACGATGAGCTGAACATACTGGACGAGATATACCCCAAGGTTAAACCATACATGACCGCTAAGGGTATTGCCACCGTTGAAGAGGTTGGCACCTACGTAACCGATTTTGAAGGCGACTACACCACCCCATGCGTTGAGGTGAACAAAGAATGCGCTTATGTAATATGGGAGGGTGGCATTACCAAGTGCGCTATAGAAAAGGCTTATGAAGAAGGCGCCGTTGACTGGCAAAAACCTATATCATGCCACTTATATCCCATCCGCATAACGGCATATCCAGAGTTTGATGTTTTAAATTATGATCGATGGAGTATTTGTAGCCCTGCATGCTCTTTTGGCGATGAGCTTCAGGTAAAAGTGCATGAATTTTTAAAAGGCCCGCTTATTCGCAAATATGGCGAAGAATGGTATCGCGAGCTGGAAGATACCGTTGCCGGCATCTAAAACTACCAGGCCCGATACAAGCTTTTACAATTAATTTAAATAATATTGCATTTTATAATATTTGTTAATGAAAAAGGCTTTAATAACGGGTATAACTGGCCAGGACGGCGCATATTTAGCTGAGTTTTTGCTAAAAAAAGGATACGAGGTACACGGTATTAAACGCCGGGCTTCATCTTTTAATACAGATAGGATCGACCATTTGTACCACGACCCGCATGAAAGCGGCGTTAAATTACATCTGCACTACGGCGACCTTACCGATGCTATGAATTTAACCAGGCTTATCCAGGAGATACAGCCGGATGAAATATATAATCTTGGCGCCCAAAGCCATGTTAAGGTAAGTTTTGACTCGCCGGAGTATACCGCTAATACCGATGGTATTGGTGTATTGCGTATACTGGAGGCTATCAGGCTGTTAGGCCTTACCAAAAAAACACGTTTATATCAGGCATCTACATCAGAGCTTTATGGTTTGGTGCAACATGTTCCGCAAAGCGAAACCACTCCTTTTTACCCGCGCTCGCCTTATGCGGTAGCTAAACTTTACGGCTACTGGATCATTGTAAACTATCGCGAAGCCTATCAAATGTATGCCTGTAACGGCATATTGTTTAACCACGAAAGCCCTATACGCGGCGAAACTTTTGTTACCCGTAAAATTACCCGTGCCGTTGCCAAGATCAGCTTAGGCCTGCAGGATTGCCTGTATATAGGCAATTTATCCGCTCAGCGCGATTGGGGCCATGCCAAGGACTATATTGTTGCCATGTGGTTAATGCTGCAGCAGGACAAGCCCGAAGACTATGTAATTGCAACCGGCGTAACTACCACAGTACGCGAGTTTATTAAAATGGCTTTTGGCGAACTGGGTATCGAAGTAGAGTTTAGCGGCAAGGATGAGAATGAAAGAGGTGTTATCATAGACATTGACCAGGAAAAAGTTGAATCGTTAGGTTTAAATGCCGATGCTTTAAAGTTTGGCCAAACTATTGTAAAGGTAGATCCGCAGTACTTTAGGCCTACCGAGGTTGACCTTTTAATTGGCGATCCGTCAAAAGCTAAAAAACAATTAGGCTGGGAACCAAGTTATGACTTGCAAGCGCTTGTTACGGATATGGTACAGTCTGATCTGCATTTGGCAAAAAAGGACGAGCACATGAAAAAGGGCGGCTTTAAAACATTAAACTATTTTGAATAGTTTAACTCATTTCGGCATTATATGAAGAGAATATTTACCAGCATTGCGTTATTATTGATCACAGCGGGCATTGCCCGTTCACAATCAATATACCAGCCTTACTCATACGATTTTTATCAAAAGTTTAATGCTGATGCCTATTCAACCCAAACCCGCCTGCATACCTCGTTAAAACCATTTTTTATTGACGATTCATTACTGATGCACCGCTATGATTCTATCATGAATTACGGTGGCGATGGTTCAAACAAAAACATTTTGTACCGCAAGCTGTTTAACGAGCATTTAATTGATGTAAAAGGCGCCAACTCCACCTTTTACGCCGATCTGCTTCCAGACTTTAACATAGGCCGCGATCTTTCAAATAAACGCAACACCTACCTAAGTTCACTTGGTTTACAAATTGGCGGTACAGTAGGTAAAAAGTTTTACTATAACATATCAGGCTATCTGAACCAGGCCGAAGTGCCCAATTATATATCTACCTACATCAGGCAGGTTGGCATAGTGCCCGGGCAGGCATATGCCAGTAGTTTTAACAACAACCTCAATGCTTATGCGTGGGATTATATTACCGCCACAGTATCATACACGCCGGTTAAATATTTAAATATTAGCGCCGGGCGCGATAAAACCTTTATTGGCGATGGTTACCGCTCACTGCTATTGTCAGACTATGCATCGCCATATCCTTTCTTTAAACTTACAGCCAACCTGGGCAATGTAAAATACATGGCTATGTGGGCCTACTTTACTGACCCTGCCGGCACCAGCGATTTAAATATCGACCGCAATAAATGGGGCATATTTCACTATCTGGATTGGAATGTAAATAACCGGCTGTCGTTTGGCTTCTTTGATTCGGTTATTTGGAGCAATACGGACGACCAGGGCCATACACACGGTTTCGATTTTAGCTACATTAACCCCGTTATATTTTTAAGGCCGGTAGAGGCTGCCAATGGCTCGCCAGATAATGCGCTGATAGGCTTTACAACTAAATACAAGCTAACCGATGGCATTACCGCCTATGGCCAGTTCTCGCTGGATGAGTTTACGGCTAAAGAGTTTTTTAATAATGCAGGTTATGTAAACAACAAATTTGGCTACCAGGTAGGTATAAGGGGCGCCAACCTGTTTGGTGTTACTAACTTAAACTACCTGTTAGAAACCAATACAGTTAGGCCTTACACCTATTCGGAACGATCGAGCATATTAAATTACTCCGCCAACAGCGAACCGCTGGCACATCCGTGGGGCGCAAACTTCCGCGAGGTGGTTGCTTTGCTTAACTACTCCTATAAACGTTTCGACCTAATGGGCGAAGTTGATTACGGCCGATATGGTTTGGATATAGGTAATGATAATTATGGTAAAGATATTTTTAAGCATTACAGCCAGCCCATACAACGTGATGGGAACACTATTGGCCAGGGCTTAAAAACAAATATGGTTTACCTGCAAGGTAAAATTGGCTATGTGCTTAACCCTAAATACAACCTCAGGTTAGAACTTGGTGGTATTTACCGCACCGAAAAGAACAGCGACTTTAACGATAAAACCGCTATGATAACTTTCGGCTTGCGTAGTTCGTTCCGCCAGATCTATAGTGATCTGGCCAGCTACAAAACGCACTAACAAAATACTGACAGCATAAAAAAGGCAGCGGATAAATATCCGCTGCCTTTTTTATATATCTATTGGCTTTAAGCCGATTTCATTTCTTCTTTAATTGCCCGTAAAAACTCGTTGGCATGCTGCGATCCTATGATGTAAACAAGGCCATCCCTATCAGTAAGGTGTATAGCATCGGTACCAGCCGCATAAAAACGAATGGTGCCTTTGGTGTGCAAATTATAAACAGGGTTATTGAACAAGTAGCGGCTGTACGATCCTTTTTCAACCTTTACAATACTATTCAGATCTATCTTAACCCGGCGGGTGCTCCATAAACCATCCAATAAAACGCTTTTATTGATAACCCTAGTGCTAAAGTGCAGCAAAAAGCCCATTATGATGGATATGATAATAATAACAAACCCAACAATGGCCAAGAGGTCGCCGTTGCGTTCGCGTTCATCCGTAAAAAAATAAGCAGCAAAACAAAACATGGCTAAAACCAGGCGGATAGTGATAGGGATCCACTCCCTGCCCAGGTATTGTTTTTCAATAAAAACTGATTTATCGCTCATAATTTATACAGTTCGAATATAGTAACTTTTTTAGTGTTATTACTTACTTTATACCTTTCGTCGGGCCGGTAACCGCCTACCCAAATAATGTCGCCGTTACCGTTTACCAGTATAGGCAGTTTGCTTTTTTTATGCAACGGCACCTTCTCGTGAATAAAAAAATCGCTCAGTTTTTGCCTGGTTTTCATCCCCAGCGGGTAAAAAACATCTCCCTGCTGCCAGGCACGCAATTTAAGCGGATATACTAATAGTTCGGCATCAACAGAAACAGCTAAGGGGTTATCCCTGATAATTAGCGCGCTATCGTCATGCAGCAATGTCAGTTTGTAGCTATTATAAACAATGCTGGTATCGTTTTTATTAATGATGATCTCTGCATTAATTTCATCCGCTTTGGGGGAGATAATAAGCTTGCCCCTATCTACCAGTAAGGTAAAGCCTGCGCTTTCAAATACACGGCCCGGGTGTTTGGCTAATGCTGTTATCAGATCGTCGACAACAGTTTCTATAAAGCCATAATCATGCAGTAATTTAAAAAGCAATAAGCGTTTGGGCGATAGTTCTTCTATCTGTTCAATAGAAATATGCACCTCGCCATCATGTTGAATCAGCAGCTCTTTTTTCAAAACATCCACCTTTTCGTTCAGCAACACTTCCATATCCCTAAAATTGCGCAGGTTGTTCTCAAAAGTAGCTTCCAGGTTGGGGTTCAATTCTTTCAGTAACGGAATAATCTGATGGCGTATTTTGTTACGGGCATATTTTACAGAAGCATTGGAGGCATCCTCTACATAGTTTAAATCTTCGGATGTGATTATGGTATGTATTTCGTGCCGTGTCAGAAAAAGTAAAGGGCGCACCAACTGGCCATTTTTTGGTAAAATACCGTGCAACCCGGCTATACCTGTACCGCGTGTAAGGTTTAACAATATTGTTTCAATAGTATCGTTCTGATGGTGTGCAAGGGCAATAACATCGTAACCGGCTGATTGACTGATTTGAGCGAACCATTGATACCGCATATCGCGAGCCGCCATTTGAATAGATACTTTGTTATCAGTGGCGTATTGTTTAGTATCAAAGTTTACAGTATGGAAACTAACCCCTAGTTGCCGGGCAAGCAGGCGGGTAAATTCCTGATCGGTATTAGCTTCGGGGTCGCGTAACTTAAAATTGCAATGTGCTATACCAAAATTAAACCCTGCAGCCTTTAATAAATGCACCATTAAAACAGAATCCATGCCTCCGCTTACAGCTGCCAGTATTTTGTTGGCTGGCGTAAAAAGGGTATTTTGTTCAATAAAATCAACAAAGCGTTTAATAGGAAGCATACGTCAAAATTATAACTATTGGGCCTCACCCTGCCCTCTCCAAGGGAGAGGGTTCAAAAATAGCAAGTTCAAGTCCTCTCCTTTGGAGAGGATTTAGGTGAGGCTAAATAGTTGTCAAAATTATTAATTTAATAACCCCCGCAAAAAACTAATTTTGCCATCGTGATAAAATACATTCTTAGTACACTTTTAATAGTAATAACCCTAACGGTTTCGGCACAGAAAAAATCTGTTGTTCACCTTATACAATCTAAAAGCAGCCAGGTTATAAAACTTAACGGCAAGAATGTTATTAAAGTTTACCAGGGCGTTTTTCAGCAGGATTTCTCCATTATGCGGTCGGATAGCGCTTACTTTTATGCGGAAGACAATGCCTTTGATGCATTTAGCCATGTAAATATTACCCAGGGCGATACGCTGAATATTTATTCGGATAAACTTAACTACGACGGGAATACCAAAATAGCCATCCTTACAGATAATGTAAAGTTGATAGATAAAGATGCCATTTTAACAACCGATTATCTTACTTATAACACCGCTACCCGCATAGGTACTTACACCGGCGGCGGTAAACTGGTTAATAAAGACAATACGCTAACCAGTAAGAACGGATATTATTTTGCGAAGTCGAGAGATGCGTATTTTCGTTATAATGTGATATTGGTAACTCCTGATGCCCTGATAAAAAACGATACCCTGCGTTATAACAGCGGTACCCGGATAGCCTATTTTTACGGCCCTACAAATATTTACGATACCAAAGATAAAAAAGACACGCTGTATACCGAGAATGGCCTTTATAACACGATAACTGAACAGGCTTTCTTCGGCAAGAAGAACCTTTACAAACAAGGCACCAAAACTTTAACCGGCGATAGCTTGTTTTATGATAAGCTGAAGGGCTATGGCCGTGCGGTTAAACGCGTAACCTTTCATGACAGGGAACAAAACATTACCCTTAAAGGCGACCTGGCCACTTACTTTAAAGCCGGCGAACGCACCGTTGTAACGCAAGACCCTTACGTAATTATTGTTACCGAAAATAAGGATACCACCACAAGGGATACAGTACGTAATATACAACCCGGCGTAAAACCTGCCGACCCAACCGCGGTTAAATCTGCAGCAGTTGTAAAAAAGGCAAATGCCCTGGCAGTTAAACCACCCGCAGGCACTATGCCAATTAAGCCCGGTTCAATACCTTTACAAGCCATTACCGATACGCTTACTAAATTAGCCGCTGCTAACCCTACAGCAGTTAAAGCTGCTACCAACGCTGTAAATAAAGCAAATCTAAAGAAGCCCAAATTACCAGTGGCAGCTATGCCAGATAAGCCCGCGGGTTTATCTGCATTCCCAATGGATACAACAGTTAAAGTAAAACCACCCGATAAAAAGGTAAAACGCGATTCTATTTACATATCTGCCGATACGCTGGAAACTCAGATATTAACGTTTAAAGACCTGAAGATAATGCAGGAAAAAGAACGTTTATCCCGCATACGCGATACCACTATAAAAATTAAAAAATTAACACCCGCAGAACAACGAAAGGCAGATAAGTTTTTAACCCTAAGCGCACCAAAATGGGTTGCCGATACTACTTATTTACACCGTAACTTTTTTGGTAAACCAAAACCGCAGGCAGCAGCAGCTGTACCCCAGAAGGGAAAGGAAAAAGCACAAGGAGGTGGGGCATTTGCTGATGCAGTTGCGGCACAAACAGCTAAACCAGACCCGGACGTTGAAGCTAATAGCGACCCCATATTTTTTACCCCACCGGTAGTATTAAGCGATACGGCAAGGGTAAGGATAATTAAGGCTTACCATGGTGCCAAACTATTCAAATCTGATTTGCAAGCCAAAGCCGATTCTATGTTTTATAGTTACAGTGATTCTACCCTGCATTGTTTTGTACAGCCTTTGATATGGACACAGGGTTCGCAATTATCCGGCGACACCATAACCATGCAAATGAAGAACAAGAAGCTGGATAACCTGCATATGTTCCCGCAATCATTTATTGTAAATATTGAAAAAGGCGACTCTACTACTTTTAACCAGGTTGGGGGTAAACGGATGCGGGGCTTTTTTAAGAACGACAAGCTGGACCGTATGTTTATTGTTGGCAACGCCGAAAGTATTTACTTTACCCGCGACAGCCTTAAAAAGGTAGATGGTATGCAACGATCTTTAAGCAGCCGTATGCGCATTTATTTTAAGAATGGCAGTGCGTCAAATATCTTCTTTATTACCAAGCCCGAGCATCGGTATGGCCCATTGGGTAAATTCACCGAAGATGATAAGATCTTAAAAGGATTTATCTGGAAGCCAAAAGAAAGGCCAATATCTAAAGAATCGATCATCCCATCGTACAATAAAAAAATTGCCCGTGCACAGGCTGCTGCTGATAAGAAAACCGCGGATGCCAATAAATTAAAAGTTGGGGCAAAAGATA
>NZ_JAQBOI010000122.1 GCF_028288105.1 Mucilaginibacter sp.
TCTTTTGTTACCGATACCACCGGGATCTGGGATCCGGTTATCGTCAATAAGATCATTCCGCAACTAAGGCAAGTGGCATACGATGAAAACACCGAGATCTTAGATATGCACTCGCTTCTGATTAATATGCCGGAATTGTTTCCCGACAAAATCCATCCGGATGCAAAAGGATCGGGCATTATGGCTAAGCGTTTATATGATCAGATCATTATAAAAAGAGATGCTGGCTATGATATTTTCAACCATATAAAAGAACCTAAACAGGTATCCTCATTTTACGGTTACCCCTGTGCCGATTTTATGCTTAACGGAAGACAATGCAAGGTAGTAAAGCCTAAACAGGTTGCTAAAAACCACCCGTGGATATGGCGCGCGCGTTTCTGGGGGCACGAACCACAAACCGATATTGCATTGCTGGAGCGCGGCTTCCATGTTGTGTATTGTGATGTTGCCGAGCTGTTTGGAAACAAGGAGGCAATTGACCGCTGGAATAACTTTTATGTCCTGCTGGAAAAAGCTGGTCTGGCGAAAAAAGCCGTTATGGAGGGTATGAGCAGGGGAGGTGTATATGTGCTGAACTGGGCCGCCGTTAACCCACAAAAGGTAGCTTGCGTTTATATTGATAACCCGGTTTTAGATTTAAAGACCTGGCCTGCGGGATTAGGACGAAACCCAGCTTCCGCAGATGAGTTTAAGCAATTTAAGGCCGATTATAACTTGGAAACCGACGAACAGGTGAGGAACTTTAAAGGAAGCCCTTTGGATAAGGTAGCAGAAATTGTTAAAGGAAAGTACGCTATACTGATACTTTGCGCCGACGCAGATGAGGCCGTATCCCCCGAAGAAAATACCTATTTGTTTGAGAAAAAAGTAAAAAGCCTGAACGGTAATATCACAGTAACACACAAGCCCGGTTTTAAACATCATCCTCATAGTTTGCCGAATCCCGAGCCTATAATTGATTTTATACTTCAAAATACCGCACTGTAACGTAGGCCCTTCAACTCTTTTTTTGGCATTGTCTGTTAACGCTTGAATGTAAAGTGTTTTTATTGTAATTTAGTCTTTGTGTCATTTAACTTAATTAATGTTTTCTGGCCTGATTTATAAACTATACTACGGGGTACTTAAGTGTTAATGCTTAATGTATGCTTATCAACATGAGATTTTTTTTATCGGGAACTATTGCGGTTATTTTATTAAATATCCTTTTCATATTGCCAGCCAATGCGCAATCGTATGGACTTGGATTTAATAGCCACGAAGTAGTTCAGGATAAACGCACAACCTTAGCGCTAAACCTGGATAACATTCCGCAGAAAGATAATCTTGAAGTTTGTTTCGATCTCTCTTTTATCCCCAACCACGAAATTTATTTTGGCTATATATTAAGGCTTATTAGCGATGATAAGCAGAATATAGACCTGGTATATGATAATCAGGCCAATACCCGACATTTTAAAATAATTATAGGCGAGCGCCTTTCAAAAATATCATTTAATATTGATGAAAAGCCCTTGTTTCAGCGATGGAACAAGCTAAGGTTACTTATCGATTATAAGAATGATAAGATCACCGTATTCAGTGGCCGCGAATCGTATACCGAATCGGGTGTTCACCTGAAACAGGCTAAAAACTACAAACTGCTTTTTGGCGCCAATGCCTACCGTCAGTTCCAAACAACAGATCTTCCCCCGCTAAAGTTAAGAGATGTAAAAGTCCTTCAAACCGGCAAATTATTATCCAACTGGCCGCTTAACGAGGGGCAGGGTAACATAGCCAACGAAACCGTGAACCAGAATAACGGGGCTGTAACAAATGCCTTATGGATAAAATCACGGCACCGTAACTGGCAATTAGAAAAAGAATTAGCCGTGCCCGGCGACGCCAGTATAGCTTTCGACCCGGCAAATGAGACAGTTTACATAGTTACACAAGATTCGCTTGTAACTTATTCCACAAATGCAAGGCCCCAGGTAAAAAGTACGGCATACCTTTCGGGCAGGCAGGCGCTGGTGCCCGGTAACCAGTCTATCTTCATCAACAATAAGCTGTATTACCTGTATATCGATCAGATGGCTGTTGCTACCTACGATCTTAAAGAGAAGCGGTGGAACAAGGCCTTTAAAAATATTGCAACCAACAACGGGCATTTAAATAAATTTGCCTGTAAAACCGATAGCAGCATATACACTATTGGCGGCTACGGGCAATTGATATACAAGGATAGCGTTAAACGCTATAATTACATAACTAATACATGGCAAAAAGTAAAGGTTAAGGGCGATACATTTACCCCACGTTATTTGGCCGGGCTGGGTGCTAATGCCACCGGCGATACTGCTTATGTTATAGGTGGCTACGGAAGTGCGTCAGGCCAGCAAATTGTGAACCCACGTAATCTGTATGATATGATGCGGTTTTCGGTTAAAGACCAGTCCTTTAAAAAGCTATTTACCATCGATGTAAAAAAAGAGGATTTTGTATTTGCCAATTCCTTAGTTATTAATGATAAAGAAAAGTCATACTATGGGCTTATATTTCCGCAGCACAAATTTAATTCGAACCTGCAGCTCATTCAAGGCTCATTAAACCAGGCGGCTTATAAATTGGTAGGTGATACCATTCCTTACAAATTTCACGATATACATGCCTATGCGGATATGAGCTATTTTCCGCATAGCAGCAAGTTTTTAACCGTTACCCTGTTTAAGGAGAATGATCAAACAAGAATAAAGATCTATTCACTGTTAGGCCCCCCGGAGCCGTTGGTTAATCAGGTAGCACAAACCAGCCCTCCAAATTACTTTTTGTGGATAGCTATTTGTGTTATTGCATCGGCAATACCAGTTTACATAATTATCAGCAGGCGTAAAAAGCAGGTGGTGGCCACACATACGCTAGCAAAACCCATTGAAGTATCAGCTATAACTATTCCATCTGCCGGGTTGGAGGAGGAGTTAATTGATGATGTTGCCAGGAACCAGAGTAATACGAACGCTATATTTTTATTTGGCGACCTCCAGCTTTTTACCTGCGAAGGCAACGAGATCACTAAATACTTTACCCCATTATTGAAGGAACTGTTCCTGGTGATATTGCTGTACTCTGTAAAGTTGGGCAGGGGCGTAAGTTCCGAAAAGTTAAATGAGATACTTTGGTTTGATAAATCAGAAAAAAGCGCGCGTAACAACCGTTCGGTAAATATTGCCAAGTTGAAATCACTGCTTGATAAGATGGGATATTGCCACTTATCAAAAGATACCGGCTATTGGAAAATAGAGATCGATTATAATATCATCTCGGTTGATTATCATAACTATCTAAACATTGTATCTAACAAGAACAAACTAAATAAACAGAAGATACTACAGCTTACGCATATCACCCAAAGGGGCAATTTCTTATCAAACATTGAATATGAATGGCTCGATGGTTTTAAATCCGAAGTATCTAACGAGATAATTGACTCTTATATTCAGTTTGCAAACAGCATACAGGTAGCCGACGACCCCGAGTTTTTGATAAAACTGGCTAATGATATCTTTTACTTCGACCCGGTTAATGAGGAAGCCATGATCTTGAAGTGCAAAGCTTTGGCACATATTGGCAAACACTCACTTGCCAAACATGCTTTCGAGAATTTTAACAGGGAGTACAAAGCCATTTATGGTGAAGCCTTTGAGCGCGATTTTCATTCAATTCTTGAATAATTCTGTTACAATAGAAATTTATTGCCCAATTAATGAATTATTAATAATTCATTAAGCCAAAAATCCAAATTTGATGTTATAAACCAATAAACATCATCAATGGTTACCAATTTTTCCCGGTTATTAAGGTCGGTAGTTTTATGTGCCTTATATAGTAGTGCCTTTACAGGCATAAGTTACGCGCAAACAAATGCCGATGGCAATTTAGCGTACATCGATCCGCATATCGGTAATGTTGGGCAGTTGCTGGAGCCCACCCGGCCAACTATGCACCTGCCTAATCAAATGATAAGGATGTATCCTTTAAGAAAAGATTACATCGATGATCAGATCTCCAGCTTCCCGCTTAATATGGTTTCGCACAGGCTGGGCGAGGTATTCTCTATAAAGCCCGATAACCTGCCGCTTACCGCAGCATCGTGGAACCAGAAAATGCCATATGACCATGATCTGGAAGTGATAAGGCCATGGTATTATTCAACCTACCTTATTAAAAAGGATATTACGGTAGAGTTTACTCCCGGCAAAAAAGTGGGGATGTATAAGTTTTCCTTCCCTGCTAAAAGCCCGTCAAAAAGTATCCTGTTTGATACTTATAACAATGGTGGAACCAATTGGAGCTTTACCAATGGCAACGAAATGGTGGGTATGGAAACCTATCATGACGATATTAAGGTTTATGTATACGGGCGTTTCAATACAAAAGGAACTGCCGGCATAGTACAAAATAGAACCTTATCAAATCAAACTTCTGCAGATGGGAAGGGCGTTAAATCGTTCATCACATTTGCTGCCGGTACACCGGATGTTATAGAGTTTAAATACGCTATATCATACATAAGTCCGCAGCAGGCAAAGCAAAACTTCAAGAATGAATTTACCGGAGTTGAGTTTGCCGCTTTAAGACAAGCGGGTAAAAATGCCTGGGCAAAAATAGTAAACCAGATCCAGGTAGAAGGCGGGACAAAAGCACAGCGACGTTCGTTTTACACGGCCCTGTACCGCAGCAACGAGCGTATGGTAAACATAAACGAGGATGGCCACTACTACAGCGGTTATGATAAAAAAGTACATGATAGCAACAAACCTTTTTATGTAGATGACTGGGTTTGGGATACCTACCTGGCGCTGCACCCGTTAAGGGCAATTTTGAACCCGGCTATGGAGTCGGATATGCTGAACTCTTATGTGAATATGTACCAGCAAAGCGGCTGGATGCCTACATTTCCGGTTTTGTTTGGCGATAACCCCTGTATGAATGGTTTTCATTCAACTGTTATGTTTTTGGATGATTACCGCAAAGGCATCCGCGGATTTGATATGGAGAAAGCCTATGAAGGCATCCTTAAAAACGCTACACAAGCTACCATGCTGCCATGGGAGAATGGGCCTAAATGCGAACTGGACGATTTTTATCATACCAAAGGTTATTTCCCTGCGCTAAAAATAGGCGAAAAGGAAACTGTGGGTCTTGTTCACTCATTCGAGAAAAGGCAGGCCGTTGCGGTAACGCTTGGTAGTAGTTATGATGACTGGGCGGTTGGCGAACTGGCTGCCGAGCTGAAGAAACCAAACGATGAGGCTACATTTTCTAAACGCGCGTTA
>NZ_JAQBOI010000130.1 GCF_028288105.1 Mucilaginibacter sp.
CGGTTTAGCGATAGCGTTGCCTCGTGAGCCTCTTCCAGTAAATTTATGCTGATACCAAAACTTGTATTGGCTTTTTCTGTACCGGCAATAGATTGAAAACACAGATCGACAGGTGCATTTTTATTAATTAATTCAAGTGTGGTTGTAATGTGGCTGAGCACACAGCTTTGCGTGGGGATATCAAACTGCTGCCTTAATGTATCTATCAACGTTAAAATTTTAGCCACCGCCGCCGGGCTATCAGTTGCCGGGTTTATACCAATAACGGCATCACCGCTGCCATATAACAACCCTTCAATTAAACTTGCAGCAATCCCGCGCGGGTCATCCGTTGGGTGGTTAGGTTGTAAGCGTGTAGAGAAATGCCCTTTTAACCCTATTGTGTTACGAAAACGGGTTATTACTTCACATTTTTTTGCTACCGCGATAAGATCCTGGTTACGCATTATTTTAGATACTGCCGCAGCCATCTCTGGGGTGACAGAATTTTCAATGCTTTTTAAAATAACGGTATCAGTTTCATCTTTTAGCAACCAATCGCGTAGTTGGCCAACGGTTAAGTGGCTTATCAGATCAAAACCCCCAGCATCGTGGTTATCTATGATCAGCCGGGTTACCTCATCTTCTTCATATGGGATAATAGCCTCGTTCAGGAAAGTTTTTAGCGGAACGTCGGCAAGGGTTATCTGCGCGGCAACACGTTCTTCGTAAGTTTCGGCACTTAATCCCGCCAGGGCATCCCCGGTACGGAAAGGCGATGCCTTCGCCAGCAATATCTGCAAATTATCAAACCTGTAAATGTTACCAAGTATGGTATGCTGATACGGCATATTGCTTTTATGTTTTTACTAAGATAAATTGTTCGGAGTAAAAACAAGACGGAAGGAGTAATTTTTATTAGAGGGGAATAACGATGCTATACAATAAAAAAGCACCCGCCATGAGTATCCGTTCTTAAACAACCCAACCCTACTCCGGCAGATGCTTATTAGTTGATCAACATGTATTAATTGGTTACTACAACAGTTGCAGTTGCCATCATAGAGTGAAAAGTGCAATGGTAGGTGTAAGTACCGGCTGTAGCAAAAGTATGAGAATATTTTGCGTTGGCGTTTATAGCGCCACTATCAAAACCGCCGTTATTATCAGTTACTGTATGCGCGTCAGCATCGGCATTTGTCCAACCTACAGTTCCACCCGCCTTTATAGTTACCGAAGCCGGGGAAAAGGCGAAATTCTTTATGCTTACATTAGCGGCAGTAGGGTTGTTTGTAGGGGGTGCTGGGGTATTGCTACTGTCAGATTTGGAACAAGCCGCAATAGCAATAACAACAACAGCTATCATTAGCGATATTCCTAAGATGTACTTTTTCATATTAAATGTTTTAAATGTTTAATATAATTACGGGCACATTTACGGGATGGTTGCTTTACCGGGATAACCTTTTCGCTAAATAATTCCGAATGTTGGTTAAGCCATTGATTAATAGTGTTAATATTTTTGGTAATATTTTATATTTCTATTTCTTGTGCTTTTTCCAGCAGTACATCATCTAAAATTTTCAATTTATGCTTTCCCATCAGCATAAATACAATTATTGCAAGCGCTAATCCGGCAAAAAATATAAGGCTTAGCTTAAAGTTGTAATACATAATAGCAAACATGCACACGGTAGAAATCATTAATGCCACCGCCGGGAACACCGGGTAAAACACGGCAGCGAAAGGCCGTTCCATGCGTGGTTCTTTCTTACGGAGTATAAACAGGCTTATCATACTCATCATATACATAACCACTGCCCCCATTACCGATAGGATAATGATCTGCCCGGTGGTACCTGTAAATAAAGCTATAAAACTAATTACCCCACCTGCTATAATTGCCCAGTGCGGGGTTTTAAATTTTGTGTTGACCGATGCCAGCCCGCGAGGTAAATAACCACTCCTGGCCATTGCAAACACCTGCCTTGACGATGCCAGTATGGTGCCATGAAACGATGCTATCAGCCCGAACAAACCTATGCTGGCAAATATTTTTGTTAGCCCATTGGCCTTACCTAATACTATACCAACAGCTTCGGGCAATGGGTAATCCAGATTGCTTAGTTTGCGCCAGTCGGTAATACCGCCGGTTAATATCATTACGCCTAAAGCTAAAAACACCAGGGTAGCTAAAGCCGATATATATCCTCTTGGGATATTTCTTTTTGGGTCTTTCACTTCTTCCGCAACCATGGCAACGCCTTCTATTGCCAGGTAAAACCATACCGCGAATGGCAATGCCGCAAATACGCCTCCCCAGCCAAAGGGCATTGGGTTGGCCAGGTAATTATCCATTTTAAAAGACGGCGCCACAACTCCCATAAAAAGTAAAAGTTCGGCCACGGCCAAAATGGTTATGAAAACCGAGAATGTTGCCGACTCTTTTGTCCCCGAAATATTAATGAGGATGAACACCACATTAAAAAACAACGCGGAAGGCAAAACACCAATTTGCGGATGCAGAAAGTGCAGATAAGCCCCTAAAGAAAAAGCTATTGCAGGCGTAGCTAGCAGGAAATCTATCAGCGTAGCATAACCGGCAATCAATCCGCCGAAGGGCCCCATTGCCCGGTAAGCATAGGCAAACGCGCCGCCTGCGTGCGGTATAGATGTTGTTAATTCGGTATAGCTAAATATGAAAGTAATGTACATTACGGTTATTACCAATGTGGCTATCAGAAAGCCAATGGTGCCAGACACGCCCCAACCAAGGTTCCATCCAAAATATTCACCGGATATTACAAGGCCTACGGCAATTGCCCACAGGTGTATAGGTTTTAAAACCCGCTTTAGTTGTTTAGCGTCTATGTTTTCCAAAGGTTTAAATTATGAATTTAATAACGCATTAAGATACTGATTAAAAGTATCCGAACAAAAGCGACTATTAAAAATAAGATTTTTAACAAAGTTTCATCCACCTTAAATTTACTCCTGGTTTTTCTAACAAAAATGTAATATTAAACTAACCCTTATTTAATATTGCGGGTTTTAGTAAATTTGCGCTCCCTAATATAATTTATATAGTGACGGAATTTGGTACCCCTTCTATAAAACAAGCCTGGACTGCTGCCCTGCAATCGCCAAAAAAGCGTGATAAATTATTAATAGGCTCATTTATTGTTGCCATCATATTATCTACTCTTCCCATATTTTTTAATCATATACAAAAACGAAAAGGCATTGTATTGGACGATTGGGTGCTTGCCCACTTACCGGCGTATGATGTATCTGTAATAATTTTTGCCATTATATGGGGAATGGCGATTTTGATATTCATCAGGGCCCTTTATAATCCTGTTATCTATATCAATTACGTTTGGACACTGATATTTATCAATATAGCCCGGATGACCAGTATTTACCTGGTAGCACTGGATCCTCCTAACGGATTGATACATTTGGTTGACCCGCTTACAGGCATATTCTATGGCAACGTAGTTATCACACGCGATCTGTTTTTCTCGGGCCATACCTCAACACTGGTATTGATATTTTTATGCCTCGAAAAACGCACCGATAAGATACTTGGTTTTATAGCCATTGTAGTAGTTATGGTACTATTACTGGTACAGCATATACATTATACTATTGATGTTATAGCAGCCCCGGTTATAGTTTATATAATCTTTTTGTTAACACGGTATTTTTTGAAGCTAAACAAGCTGAAAAACAGCGAAAATTAAGTCTCTCCCTCTTCATTAAACCCCTTGATTTACTGCGTTAAAAGCTTAAATTTAAGGACTGTTCCAGCCAATAAGAATAGCCCCTACAAATGAAAAAAATTTTAATAGTTATAGCTTTAATGCTATGTACTTGGTTTGCTAATGCACAGCAAAAAACGCCCCGCCAGTTATTCCCCGGTTTATTTGAGGCGGTACAATCATCAGATATATTCCCCGATAATAAAACATTTGTAGACTGTACGCCCAAATATACGCCCTCGCTTATCATGAAGGCTTATAACGAGCAATTAGGCAAAAAGGGTTTCGATTTAAAAGAGTTTGTGCTTACTAATTTTACCGTTCCTGCCGCGACTCACGCCTTTCAAACCGATATTGAGGACGGTATCCGTAAGCATATTGATACCCTTTGGCAGGTACTGCAGCGTAAGCCTGATGCCGCTTCAAAACTATCATCGCTGGCTGCATTACCAAACCCATACATAGTTCCCGGGGGCCGTTTCCGCGAGATCTATTATTGGGACAGTTATTTTACTATGCTGGGCTTGCAGGAAAGCAAACAGACAAAGGTTATCGGCAATATGATCGATAATTTTGCTTACCTGATAGACACCTACGGCTTTATCCCAAACGGTAACCGTGCCTATTACCTTACCCGCTCACAGCCACCGTTTTTTTCGCTGATGGTGAACCTGCTTGCCAAAAGCGAGGGCGATGCTATACTTACCAAATATCAACCACAACTAATAAAGGAATATAATTACTGGATGATGGGTAGCGCAGCATTGGCAAACAACAAGGCCGCCCACCGTACAGTACGTATGGCCGATGGCACCTTACTTAACCGCTACTGGGATGAAAGTGACGAGCCACGCGAGGAAAGTTATATTAAAGATGTGGATGCAGCCCAAACCACAAAACAACCCTTGCCTGTTTTCTATCATAACATCCGTGCGGCAGCTGCTTCGGGTTGGGATTTTAGCAGCCGCTGGTTTGCTGATGCAGCCACATTGGGCACTATTCAAACTACCGATTTGGCACCTGTAGACCTTAACTGCCTCATGTATAACCTGGAGCTAACCATTGCACATTCTTATCAAATAAAAGGCAACCAAGCACTTTATAAAAGCTATCAAGCCAAAGCCGAAATCCGTAAACAAGCTATCCTAAAATACTTTTGGGATGAAAAAACAGGCTGGTTTGGCGATTATAACTGGACAACAAAGCAGCTCTCAACCATACCAACTTTAGCCGCTGTTTTCCCACTGGAGTTTAAAATTGCTACACCGGCACAAGCCAACAAAATAGCTGAAGGACTTAAAGCCAACTTTCTGAAACCCGGCGGATTGGTTACTACCTTAAACTTTAGCGGCCAGCAATGGGATGCGCCAAACGGATGGGCCCCACTGCAATATATGGCTATTGACGGACTGGAGAATTACGGCCACAGCGAACTGGCAAAAGACATTGCTACCCGTTGGCTAAAACTGAACATCCGGGTGTTTAAACAAACCGGCAAGCTATTAGAGAAATATAATGTTGTTGATACCAGCCTTACCGCAGGCGGCGGCGAATACCCCCTACAAGATGGTTTCGGTTGGACGAATGGAGTGTTATTGAAGCTGATGAACAGATATAAGTTTGATGAGAAGCAAGGGGAGTAAGATAAAATATCCGTTATATAACCTCAATTGGAGCACCAGTAAATTGCTTTAAATATGCATTTTTTATATCCTTTATAATTTCTGCATTGACCAATCCATCCGATGTAATTATCTTTAAATATCGATCTGTATAACCTATGTTTAAATGTTCAATTGATTTCCTTCTATTTTCTGGAAAGCCTTTAAAAAACCAATTATATTTTTCATCAATAGCATTTAAAGAACTTTCAAATGATTCCATATTTTCGACAAAATCTTTTCCATAAATCGCAATATCCCCTTCCCTACTGAACAATTTATATGTTTTTCCTAACTCCTCTTGGCTCATAATTTCTATAATATATTTATATAATGTATTAATAATTTAATTAGTGCGCCATCATTAGGCTCGCGCAAAATGATTATAAAACACTCCCGCAGTCGCTCGGCTCCTGCCGAGCGACGACTATTTCACGACGTCTTCGTCGCATTGTTTCGCAGGCCGGAGGCCTTATAATAACGGTCACTCGGCTGGAGCCAAGCGACGGCAAGAATATAGGCAATTTATTTCACCGTGTATGTCGCCTTATTTACACCAACTCCGGTAATTTTTAATGATTTCCAGTTGGATGGTAGCTTGCTTTTTATCTGAACAATGCCGGCTGGGGTAATATCCAGTCCGCCAAAGCCCATTAACAGGCTTTGTACTATACCACCTGCACCTGTAGCGAAGTATGGGTTTGTACCGCCCTTAGTTTCGGCAATTACACGGAAAGGCGGGTTAAGGTTTGGCTCATAACCGTCTTTAAAAAAGTGATAGGCTTTATTGCCATTACCTAACCGGGCATACAGCAAGGCAAATACAGCCTGTGTCATGGCTGGGGTACCTTCGTTTGGTACGCGAGTTTCATAATATTCCAGATCTTTTTTTATCTGTGCCGGGTCGGTTATCGTTTTTAGCGGATAGGCCAGCAGGTTTACATCGGCTTGCTTAATGCCTTCGCCTTTGTATTGTGCATGCTCCTGAGTTACACCGTTGGCCATTTTTAGAATGGGGATATTATTGGCAACATTCACCCAATCGCTGTCGGCCTGCATACCTAATATTTTGGCGGCGGCTGTGGCATTCATCAGGTTAGCTTGTGCAGCGGCATTGGTAAAAGCATTGTTATCAATATTCTCCGCCCATTCATCGGCAGCCACTACGTTCTTTATATCATAATGACCAGCGCCGTTACGTTCTACTCTGCTTGCCCAAAAATCAGCCGTGGCAGATAATATTGGCCAGCCTTTATCTCGCAGCCATTGTTTATCCTGGGTTACACAGTAATAGCTCCATGCGGCCAATGCCACATCGGCACTAATATGGTGCTCAAACGGGCCGCTCAATGCCCATACAGGTGTTTCTTCTACGCCGGTATCAGCACTCTCCCAGGGATACATAGCTCCTTTATAGCCATGCGAGAAAGCGTTTTTACGCGCGTTCTCCAATCTTTCGAAACGATATTCCACCATTGATTTGGCAATTTCCGGGTGCAATATCAACATGGCCGGGAACATCCATATATCAGTATCCCAAAACACGTGTCCATTATAACCTAAACCTGATAAGCCCATTGGTGACGGCGACAATGCAGTGCCCGCACGAGAGAAGGAGTACAAGTGATATAGCATGCTATGTATATCCTGTTGTGCCTGCGCATCGCCTTCAATCTGGATATCGCTTTTCCAAAGTTCGTCCCAGGCTTTATTGTGAAACTGGATCAGCCTGTCGCGGCCTTCCAGCTTAGCAAATATGGTCAGGCGTTCGGCTTCATTCAATGGGTCAGCGTGGTGTGCCGATGTTGTGGACGATCCTGTAACTCCATATTTATAAGTTTGCCCCGCTGCAATAGCACGGCTAAACTTCATCAGGTGCATGTTGTTATCCCACATTTCGTGGATAACACGCGGTTCTTTACCATGCTCTTCGTTAAACAAAAACGAGGTTGAAGCGCTAAGCTGCAACTTACCTGTAGGGCTTTTAGCAGTTGAGGTTAGCAGGCTGATGGTTACATGAGGGCGGTCAATTTCGTTATAGTAATTCTGCACCTCTTTTAATGCATCCGGCGCTTCCATAACGCTGGCAGCGGTTATATTGATAGCCTTTTTGGCGGTAATGGCAACATCCATTAGCACCG
Source organism: Mucilaginibacter sp. (assembly GCF_028288105.1). Lineage (GTDB taxonomy): Bacteria > Bacteroidota > Bacteroidia > Sphingobacteriales > Sphingobacteriaceae > Mucilaginibacter. The sequence continues at coordinate 7,546 of NZ_JAQBOI010000130.1, forward strand.
TAAAAGGCAATTGCCTTAACGAGTAATAGGTGTATTTAATACTTGCTTTATCGCCATAATCAAACGTAGTGGTCATTGCGGCATGCTGCATATCCAGTTCCTGCTTCATGTTGCTTACCATTTTGGCATCAAGGCGTTTGCCATCAACCTCCAGGTACATGTTTAACAGGTTAAAACTGTTTAAAAAGTTGCTTACACGGCCACGTCCATACAGATCATATGCGCCGGCAAGCACCACATTTTTCACCTTAAACGGCTCGGGAGATGACACAATACCAATCATGCCATTGGCCGCGGTTATCCCGTAGTAGTTATTCGGGTCAATTTTATCGGCCTTAATTATCCAGGGATTAACATTTTGTGCCGATAAATTTGCAACGACAAATAAGTTTATCAGTATAATAAGGGGGACTATTCTTCTCATAAAAGCGCCGTTACTTTATCTTTAATTTTAGTCTTTCGTTCACCAATTGGCCAATCTTGCGGCCAGACATGCTACCTATTATACAAGCATTTTTGTAGTGGATACCACCATATACGCGTGACAATGCAGCCTCTTGCGCGGCGGCCCTGAACGATGTAAATGTACGCGCAGGTATCCCAAATTCCGACTCTGAGGCATCGGTATATGCCATATTATCACCAAAATTATGGGTAAGTGTTTCGGCTGCTGCCGCTGATATAACAGCATGGCCACTAATGTATTCCGGGAATGGTGGAGTTTGGATCCGTGGCCTCCAGTCGGGGTCAATTAATTTGGTTATCACCGTTTCGGGGCGTACACTGTTTGCTTTATATTTTACATACCAGCAATTAATAAAAGCATCAAACAAAGCTATTGAAGCTTGTGTGTAAGCAACTACTGTGGTACCAAAATCGGCGTTTTTCATTTTTGAGCCAATGCCGGCAATATTCATCCAGTGCCCGGCTGGGCCAAACTTCTTAGTGGCAAACATAGCGTGCCCTACCACATTCATTTTAAAGGCGTTATCATCCCAAAAATCGGCCATGTGTTTTTGGTCGGCAGTAAGGCTATCACCTAATTGCTTCACTTCCATTACAGATTTATAAAACACACTGTTTTTATCTGTCATGTTATAAGGTGGCGGCTCGGGTGCCGGGATCTGTGATGCCGAATCTAAAACCATGGGGCGTATTTCTCCCCAATGTGGTTCAAGCGCCTGGGCGTACATTGGCGGGGTTGGTATCCAACGGCCATCTTTACGGGTTACAGTATATTTGCTTGCAGAGCGGGTTTGCGCGTAGTGATCTTTTTTACTCCACTTCAGGATGTGTTTTGCAACAGTATCTGAATAAGCGACTGAGTTTTTAAACACATCCGATGGCATACCCGCATCTTTTGCTTTTTTCTTCAGTTCATCAATGTATGAGAACATGCTGCCTTCGGGAAAAGTGACGGCATTACCTACAAAGCAAAAAGACAATAATGATGCAAATTGAAAATCTATTTCTTTACCCTGCTCTGGTTTAGGTGCAGCAGGTAAATGTTTTATTTGCCCGGCTAATGAACGATAATGTTGTGGGTCGCCGGCGGCTATAACCTCATATGCGGCAATGTTTGCATATACATAATTACGGGATGCAATAACCGGTGGAAAATTGTTTTCGAGAACAATGTCATTCAGTTTTTTTACTGTTACCCGGTAAAGTTCGGGGTCGTGGGTAACTTTTTGGTAGTCGGCTTTTTTGCATGATGTAAATACTAAAATTACACCTGCAATTAATAACAGGAAACGGTTCATATTAAAATATTGGTTTAAGAAAAACTGATGCTATGATCATCAAATTTATATTGGCTTTTCTTGGATTACAGGCTAATATAAGGTTTTTTTGCTAATAGATAAGCACATATATTGTTTGATATTAACCCGCTTAAATAATTACTTTTACATCGCAAATAAGCTATTTACTAAGCTTGGTTTTGCCGCTAAATGTTTCTGAATTTTTATATGAAAAAACCCACCCTCTTTGTAATTGGTATTCTTGTTTTAGCTTTTATAAGTATTTACTTTGTTATCCCTCAAAAAATAAAAACAGCTAATGTTATTGAGATTGATGCCAGTGATGTTAACATATCAAAATTCCTGGTAAATAAACGGCAATGGCACAAATGGTGGCCAGGCCAGCACAACGCAGCCGACAGTATCCATTTTTCATATAATGGTGCTGATTATGTACTGCAAGAAAGCACCAACAGCCAAATGAAAACCCTTATCAAAATTGATAGTATTGAGTTAAACAGTCAATTAGTATATGCAACAACCGGCGAGGGTCTGTGTGAGGTGACCTGGTTAACCGAAATGCAAAGCAGCATTAACCCTATTGAACGCGTAGCCCAGTTTGTTAAAATTAAACGCCACGCAAAAAACATTGATACGATATTAACCCGTTTTAAAAAATTCATGCAAAACGAAAGTAATGTTTATGGCATGGCAATAAAAATATCGCATATCAAAAACCCTATTGTGCTTGCCTCAACCACTCATTTAAATGATTATCCTGCTCCGGAAACTATTTACAGTTTGGCAAACGGCTTAAGGAAACAAATAAAAGCCCAAGATGCGCTTCAGCTTGATTCACCAATGATGAACGTACACCCTGATGAAAACGGTGGCTATCAGATAATGGTGGCTATCCCTATAAATAAAATAATAAAGCCCGGCAACGGTATGGTATTAAACAAGTTGGTTAAAAATGCCAATGTTTTAGAAGCTGAAGTTAAAGGAGGTAAAAACACCATATTGAATGCTTTTACCCAGTTAAAGCACTACCAAAAAGATCACAGATTAATATCGCCTGCCATGCCTTACGAGTCATTAATAACTCATAGGATTGCCGAAAAGGACACCGCTAAATGGGTAACAAAGGTATTCTGGCCTATTTTTTAAGTGATATTACTTGCTTAAAAGCATTAGTTTGCCACCGTATGTTGTAATTACAAAGCTATTACCGGTAGCGGTTTTATAAGGGTATATGTGTGTTATTTCTTGTGAATTTAACATGGCATTTGTCCAATATTCGGGCATTGATAACTGTTTTGCGCGCTTATCATAATGCGCGGTAACTAAACCCAAAGCATCATATTTACCTTCATAAGGTACTACGCCCCAAAAATTACCATTCAGCAAAACATCACCAGCCTTGTTATTGAGCGGTGTAATTGATCTTATAGGGGCTTGTTGGTATAAATATGGCAGCTCTGTTATTTGTTTAGCATTTAAAATATCGCTGATAAAAATACTTTTGAACTGATTAGCAACCAAGCGACCGCTGTCAGTCAATCTATCTTTAAATATCTCGGCAGTGGTTTTATCAGCCATCTTTTGATAACTAAGAAATTCCTTCTTAAGATATGGCAGCTCCTGCTCCAGGTCATTCTTAGGGCGGAAAGGATAGTATTGCTCTTTATAAAAATACGATAGTATCAAATCGTTTTTTCCATCTTTATCTACATCATTATTATAAGCATACAGCGGCTGATTGCCGTTTACATTATACTTATTGTTCTCGCCCCAGTTGCCTGCTACCAGGTCGGCTTTGCCATCACCGTCTATATCGGTAATTACTGCCGATTGCCACCACCCTTTTTCATTATCAAGCAATGCTGATGAAAACTTAACCAGTTTATTATTCTTGTTCAGGAATATTTGTATAGGCTGCCATTCGGCGCTAATTATGATATCGTTGGTGCCGTTATGGTCAATATCTGCTGTAGATATATTAGTTACGTAGCGAATATGGGTTAAATCGGCAAACTGATTTTGGGGGGCGACATTAAAGCTGCCATTGTTTTTATTTAATAACACAACTGATGTTGCCGCTACCGTATAATCTCTGAAATTTACCGCGCTGCTAAAAAACAGGTCTTTTAGCCCATCGCCATTAAAATCATACGCGAATATTTTAGATACCAAAGTATTCACATTTGGTAAAGCCTTATATTCAAATTGGTAATTTCCTTTGTTAATATACAGGCGGGGTTGGATGCTTTTTCCCATTTCAACAAATGGATGATTAGCGCTTAATACAATCAGATCGGGCAGGCCGTCGTTATTTACATCGGCCCATTGGGCTTCAGTATCCCCTTGCTCCTTAAACGGTGCAAAAGCATCGACAGCTAATTTCTTGAAAGCCCCGTTTTTGGTACCGACCAAAATGTACTTTTCTTCGCCCGCAATACTACCCACATAAATATCATCAATGCCATCTTTGTTTACATCGGCAACGGCAATGGCTGGTATGTGCGGTAAATAAGTATGTGGCAGCAAGCCATAATAATTAAAATCGGGTGTTTCAAACGGTTGAATAGTGGCTAAAACAGTCGCCTTTACATCTGTATAAGTAAATTCCTTTTTATCTTTTATGAAGTTGTTAACTAAAGCCACCACATCCGTAACAGACTGGGTTTTGCTCTTATCGTAGGTAATAACCGATTTTTTATCCAACGCGAAATTTTTAATTACCTGGTAAGAGTTATCAGGCCATAGCACCATCAGTTCAACGGGTTTATCGCCGGGCAAAAAGGTGAAGAGCAGGTTGTTGCCTTGTGTACTTTCGTAAGCCGTACTGGTTTGTATTTCCTGGTGATCTACTTGTTTGTCAGAGCGCAAATACAATTTTGTGCCGATACCATCTAAGTTGGCCTTGGTATATTTCACACTCAGTTTCAGGAACGATGGCTTATTCTTGCTACGGTTTTCCATCGTCATGTTCTGATAGATGTATGCCGGCGCATCCATGTTATTTGTAACCAGCTCCAGGTCACCATCATTATCCAGATCAACCGCTACTGAGCCTGCGGATATAGAGGCATCCTGCATATCGTTACCGGCAGATACATCGCTGAATTTTAATTTATCATCGCCATGATACAGGTAGTTGTGTACATCCCCATCGGGCATTAGATTTATTTTCTCCTTATCAAAGAAACGGCTGGTCTTAAAATCTTTTATTACGTTAGGGTCACCCAGGTATTTCAGGTAATCCATATCATTAAGGCGTTTTTTTATCCCGTTTGAAAAGAACATATCCTTACGGCCATCCATATCAAAATCTTGTACCAGTGGCGACCATGTCCAGTCTGTTGCCGATACGCCCGAATACAAGCTGATATCTACAAACTTTTTACCGTTACCTACATTCAGCTGCAGGCTATTTTTTGAATATTGATAATAATAGCCGGCGTTTACCTCTTGGTTATAAATATCAAGCGGCTCATCATTTATGGTCGATTTTAGCGCCTTCATCTCCTCGGGAAGCATATCTGTACTTATCACATCCAGGTGCCCATCCTTGTTAACATCGCTCAGTGTATTTCCCATCGAAAATAAACTGGTGTGGCCAAAGGCGCTTTTCAATTCTTCCTTAAATGTTCCGTTCTTTTGGTTAATGTAATAGTAATCTTGCTCAAAAAAATCGTTGCTTACATAAATATCGTCCCAACCATCATTATTCAAATCGCCAACGCTAAGGCCTAAACCATAACCAATTGGCGCCTGATAAATACCCGACCCAGTAGTAACATCAGTAAACTTGTTATTATCATTCCTAAATAAATGGTCGCCGGCGTCATGGCTGGTTTTAAAGCGCAGTGTAGAATCACCATAAGTATCGTTACTATGCACCGATGAGGTGAGCAGGAACATATCCAGATCGCCATCTTTATCATAGTCAAGGAAGGATGCCTGGGTAGAAAAACCTGAAAAATCTAACCCATATTTAGCTGCAGATTCGGTAAAGGTAAGATCGCCGTTATTGATATATAGCTGATTTTTACCTTTAAAACTTTTAAAATTGGATACCACACAAACATAGATATCCTTTAAACCATCACCATTAATATCAACAACGGTTACACCAGTTTTCCAGTTGCCGGTACCGGCAACACCCGCTTTAGCGGTAATATCTTCAAATTTTAGATTGCCTTTGTTTAGATAAAGCTTGTTAGGACCTTGGTTTGATACAAAGTAAATATCCTCTAATCCATCATTATTAAAATCGGCAGATGCTATGCCTGCGCCATTATAAAAATATAGGTAATCCAGTATATTCACCGAATCTGTCACAGTATTTGTGTTTACAAAATCAATATGGGTTTGCTCGGCAGGTAGGAGTTTAAAAATGCCATCGCCACTTTTTTTGGACTTGCACGAGCTAAAAATGGTAATACCAATTAGCATAGTGCAGCAAGTAACTATGATTTGTTTGTATAAATTGGCCTTTAGCATATTGCGCTTAACGTAATTTATAAGCCTTAAGCTTATCATCGTTTATCCCGAATAAATAGTACTTATCCCCCTGGCCATTTTTTATCATCAGCGATGACCTTACCTGTCCGTTAAGTTTAATACCACTTTTCGCGGGTGAAATATAAACAAATCCGTTTTTAGTGTATTTATAAATTTGGCCATAACTTGCATCTAAACGGCCAACCTCGGGCTTAAAGCCATAAAAGTTACCACCCAGTATAATAGCTGGTGTACCGCTGTTATCAATATCATCGCACAAAATGGCACTCACATTTGATAATTGTGCGTTGTAAGGCAATGGTTTACAGGTATATTTATTGTTATTGCCATTTATGAAAACCGCCGAAGCTAAATAATTCATCTCATGCTGCTCGGCTCCCTCCAACATATCGGCTGTAAAAACCTCGTTAAAGCGTTTTCCGGCATAATCGGTATATTTTAAATATTTCTTTTTGAGGATCGGCATTTGGCCGGTAAGATCGGGTTTCATATGGAATACATAAGGAACGCCTTCCCGATATATAGATGTAACGCATTCCTTTGTACCGTTGCCATCAAAATCTTTCACATATATTTTCATAGGCTCGGCGGTCGAAGCTTTGAATTTTGAATTTAAACCCAAATTACCTGCTATGATATCCAGCTTTCCGTCGCCGTTTATATCGGCAATTTCGAGGCTGCTCCACCATCCTTTGTAACCGTCAAGCTGCTTATCCCCGGTAAATTTGCCTTTATTGTTCTTATATATTTTTATGCCCATCCAGTTTCCTGCAATTACCAGATCGGGATAGCCATTATTATCAATATCTGCCCATTGGGCCGCGGTTATCATACCCGGCTTAATATTGGTACCTAAAACCTGTTTTGTAACATCAGTAAAGTTGCCTTTACCATCATTATGCATCACATACGAATTTGGTGAAACCGCGTAGGTACCCGGAACACTTCGGCCGCCAATAAACAAGTCAGGATGCCCATCCTTATCGTAATCGCAGGCGGTAATTACCGAAGCATTTACCGATACCTGTATTGATTTTTGCGCATTACGATGCAGGTTACCCTTGCCGTCGTTTTCGTAAAAGCGTGGGAAATAAATATTTGTACCTGCTTCTTCCGCGTTGCCACCTACACCAATAATAAGGTCTTCGTCGCCATCGCCATCAAAATCGCCAAATGCAGCGCCTGCATTCTCCAGGTAGCTTTGCTTTTCTAAATCTTCCGGAATATATTGTTTAAACTTTCCGCCTTTTTGTTGAACATATATGGCGGCGGGGTTATCTTTTGAAGCGCCAAAATAAAAATCGGTCAAGCCATCCTTGTTAATATCGCCTTTTGCCATGTAAGGGTTTTCGGTTGATAACAGTTGCAGCATCAGGCGTTCGTTGTCAAAATCTATAAAACCATCCTCGGTATGCTTAGGTACAGAATCGAACAGGGTTTTTTCTGCTTCAACAAACAAGGTTTTTACAGGTGGTTTTGTAAAATTGTACTGTAGTTTGGCATCGGCTATTTTATAAGTATAAACTTTATTGGCCTGCACATTTTTAGCGCCCTGGTATTTGCCGCCTGGCCAAATAATTTGCACCGAATCTATCTGCTTAACTTTCCCTAAACCAATGGTAAGCAAGTTTGGCGATGTACTGCTTTCAAACCCACGGGTTGGCTGCTGGTAATATATAATTGATGAATTTTTTGAATAAACTTTTATGGTTGCACCTACCCCGAAACGGTTAAGCCCATCGCCTTGTAGTTTTAGTTGGATATAATTATTGTGCAGTTTTTCTGCATTGCTTTTATAGATGAACAGTGGCGAATTAACGTTATTCACTATCAGATCATTATCCCCATCATTATCAAGGTCGCCATATGCAGCACCATTGCTAAATGATAGCTGATCTAACCCAAACTCGTGGGCTTTATTGGTAAAGGTTAAGTTGCGATTATTTATAAAGGCGTAGCTGCTAACGGGTGTGGACACCATTTTATCGGCAAAGCTTTTATAATCGAATTTTCTTTTTTCCGCAATTTTATCCATGTTTTCGCGATTGCCCAAAAACTCAACATAATCCTGGTCGGTAAGGTCTTTAAATATACCGTTTGATACAAAAATATCTTTCCAGCCATCGTTATCCATATCAAAAAACAATGCCCCCCAGCTCCAGTCGGTAGCGCTTACGCCGGCATTAAATGCAATTTCAGAGAATGTACCATCGCCATTATTTAACTGAAGGCAATTTTGCATAAACTGATTATAATAGCCATCGTTTTGTTTTAACTTAATAACATCAAATGATTCGAACGAGGTTATTTGCTTCATTCGTTTATCGCTTTCGGGCAGCATTTCGGTAGTAAAAATATCAAGGTTGCCATCATTATTAATATCGGCAATATCTGATCCCATTGAAGCCAGGCTCAAGTGCCCCATTTCTGATTGGATATCCTCTTTGAATGTTCCGTCATGCTGGTTGATATATAAGTAATCGCGTTCAAAAAAATCATTTGATACATAAATATCAGGGTAACCGTCCTCATTAACATCGGCCACAGATACTCCTAAACCAAAACCAATGTCGCTCGAAAATATACCTGCTTGTTTGGTAATATTAGTAAAGTGCCCACCATCATTACGGTATAAATGTGCACCGCCTAATTCATCAACCACGGCTCGTAAATTTTTACTAAAGTCGAACGACCCAATAGGCCTGAAAGAATTGTTGAGTACAAAACAATCCAGATCACCGTCATTATCAAGGTCAAAAAATATAGCCTGGGTTGATAGGCCGTTATCGGTTAAGCCATATTTTTCGGCTTCTTCTTTAAAGGTGCCATCATGTTGATTAATAAAAAGCTCGTTGCCCTTTCTGTCAATAACATTGCCGCTATGGCAAACATAAATATCCAGCCAGCCATCGCCGTTAATATCAACCATGGTAACACCGGTGCTCCAGTACTTAGTACCTTTTACACCTGCCTTATTGGTAACATCATCAAATTTCCAGTTTCCTTTATTTAAGTAGAGTTTATTGCCGCCCTGGTTTGATGTTAGGTAAATATCATTTAATCCATCGTTATTTACATCGCCAATGGCAACGCCGCCGCCATTATAATAATTACGAAAAGTAAAAATGTTGGTCTGGCTTTTATCAACCAATTGGTTAACAAAATCAACACCCAGTGCATTGTTAGATTGTAACGAGAAGAGTGGATCTTTCACATCATTGTTAGTACAAGATGATAAACCAATAAAAATAACAATTAGGGAGAAAAGGGTATTTCTATTTAACATTATAATGGTTACAAAAAACAAACGTAGCGAATTACTTCGCTACGTTTAAAATCAAATATAACTAATTGGAAACTGGTTTCAATTAATAACCTGTGTTTTGTTTTAGATTAGGATTAGTATCAACCGCACGTTGTGGTATTGGATATAATGTACGTGTTTTATCGGTTGCTGTAGGGCGCTGATCAACCGGATCGTTAAATTTACCGAAACGGATCAGATCATTTCTTCTCCAACCTTCATAGTATAATTCGCGGCCACGCTCAGCAAGCATGTCTGCTTCAGTTACAGTTGCTAAAGCTGTTGCTCCACGTGGTACACGTATAGCATTTACTATAGCTAAAGCTGTTTGGCCATTAGGATCTGTACCGCCACGCATAATTGCTTCTGCCTTCTCTAACAATACATCGGCATAACGTAAAAATACATAATCGTTATCTTCTCCGCTATCTGTAACAGTACCATCAGCATTTGGATGTGGGAAATATTTGAATACCCTTATACCTTGTGCTTCTGTAGAAAAGTTAAGGTTTACTTCTGGTGTAAACACTAATGGTTTACCACTTCTTTGCGTTAATGCTTTATTAGCAGGACCAAACTGTTGCCCAACTGCAAAACCTGCCCTTAAACCAACTCTATCAGTTAAGCCCGGATATGCCTGGCCTTTACGTTCGTCACCATCCTGGAAAGAGTTGTAAAAATCTGCAAGCGTTGTAAAGCCATTCCAGCCATCCGGGGTCTGGTTATAATGCAAGCCCATTTTCCAACGGTTTTTGGCAGATGCCTTTACAACAGAAGGCGTATTATATATACCAAATATGTTACCGTGAGATTGTTCTGAGTTATCCCATGCAAAATCCTGGAAGTATTTACCTGCAGGCTCCAATGTATAACCGGCTGCTGTAACTTTATTAGCATATTCAATAACCTTGTCCATATCTGCTTTAGCAAATGTGAACGGCCCACCAACTGTACCGGCTGTATAAACAGCTCTGTTTAAGTAAACTTTAGCTAATAGCGCTTGTGCAGCAGCTTTACTTGCTACACCAATATTAGCTGATGTAGTTAAGTTTGTTTCTGCAAACTCCAGATCTTTAATAATAAAATCTGTTGCCTCTGTACGGCTATAAACAACTGGTATTGATGAGTTTGGTGCATTTGGGTCACGAAATGGTGCCTGACCATATAAATCAACTACCTGGAACATGAAGTAGGCGCGTAAAAAACTTGCCTCTGCTTTGATCTGGTTATCGGTTGCCCTGCTTATAACTTGCGTAGCACGGTAAACACCTATGTTTAATTGATCCCAAGTATCATTGATTTGACCGTGAGAAGCATTCCACGTGTGTGTATGTAATTTACGCCAGGCGCCAAAATCACCCCAGTCAGTACCACGCGTTGGGCCCATCATCTCATCAGTTGGATGCTCTTGCAAAGCATAGGTATTTGCCTGGTCTGCCTGTCCGTTTAATTGTGAGTACACACCGTTAAGATCGGCAGCAGAAGCAGCCCCCCCCTCATCTACGGATACAGATCCGTAGGTTTTCTCATTTAATTTTGCACAACCTGCAGCGGCTAAAAGAACAATACTGCAAATTGCTGCTCTTAATGTTATTTTTTTCATACTAATATTTTTTTTAGAAACTTGCATTTAAACCTAATGTGAATGTGCGTGCACTTGGATAAGCGGTATAATCTATACCCCTTGATGGTACGCCATTTCTTTCTTTGTTTGTATTAATTTCGGGATCAAGACCACTGTAATCAGTTATCAGGAACAGGTTTTGGCCAGTTAGTGACACACGCAATGATTTAAACGTACCACCTTTTACAGGGAATGTATATCCTAACGTTGCGTTGCTTAATCTTAAGAAATCGCCTTTTTCCAAGAAACGGGTTGATACCTCACCTGAGTTAAGTGCATTTTCATTTGTTGCAGCTACTGCTTTAGTTACGTTACGACCACCAACAAGGTTGCCTTTGTAAAAGAATGCATTTGCTGTGTTGTTGTAGATATAAAAACCGGTAGCTCCGTTTAAGAAGAAACTGAAACTGAAGTTCTTATAACCAAAGCTGTTTGTTAAACCTGCTGTAAATGTTGGAAGCGGGCTGCCTTGTTTTGTTGAAGCATCAATACCTTGTGGGTAGATACCAAAACCATTAGCATCCAAACCTGAATAATTTGGAAGATCAAAGCTATATAGCGGATATCCATTACCAAAGAATTGTGAATATGCACCAGATAAGCCTTGCCCATCAATATTACCGGTAATTACGTTACGGTTACCAAAGTTTTCAACCCTGTTTTTAATAAAGGTCATGTTGTAAGCAATATCCCAGGTAAAGCCGCTACCCTGTATTGCGGCAAAGTTTAACCCAACTTCAACACCTGTATTTCGTACGTTACCAGGTAAATTAACCCAGTATCTGTTAAATGCAGCCGGTTGTGCCAAATCTTGTAAGAATAATAGATCGGCTTGTGATTTGTTAAAGTAATCAACTGTACCGTTTAAACGCCCTTTAAGAACGGTGAAATCAATACCTGCACCGTAAGCTGTTTGTGTTTCCCATTTCAGATCGGGGTTCGCAGCATTTAATGCCGAGCTTGATGTACCCAGGTAATTAGTTTGCTTTAAAGCTTTCGAAGCGTATGAAGGATAATCCTGGTTACCGGTTTTACCATAGTTTAACCTAAGGCTTAAATCATCAAATATGCTTTTGGGAGCAAAACTTTCATTGCTTATGCGCCATTTAACTGCTACTGCAGGGAAGTTAGCATATCGGTGATTTTCACCAAAACGAGATGAACCGTCTCTTCTGATTGTACCTGTTACAATATAGCGGTCTTTATAAGAGTAGTTAACACGTGCAAAATATGATTGTAACTGAGAACTGCTGCTATCTAAACCGTTTCTAAGACTAAAATCATACGGCATGTGGTTTTTAAATGCATCAAAGTTTTTTACAAACTCGCCTGATGTTTGTGTACCCCAGGCCAGATTACCACGGTTAAAGTTTTTAAACGATTGATATGAATAACCAACCAAAGCTGTTAACGAGCTGTTGTCAGACCATTTTTTATCATAGTTTAATGTATGCTCTGTAGTTAAGTTGGTAATTTCGTTATGTACCAAAATACCACGGCCATTAGATGTTGCACCAGGAATTTTAAAGTCGCCTATATTAGCCTCGTCTGTAAAACCAACTATGTTTGGATCGTAGAAGGTTTTTCTTTGGCCCCTTGATATATCAGCACCAAAGTTACCCTTGTATGATATCCCTTCAAACAATCTTACAGTCATTGTTAAATTGTTCAGGAAACGATTAATATTATCTGTATCGTCAATTTGATTTAACAGTGAAGCCGGGTTTCTGAAACTGTTACCTTTAGGAAAACCGTTAGGTTCATAACCGTTTAAGCTAAAATATTTTCCACTGGCATCAAATACGGGAATAGTTGGGTTAGTTTGAATTGCAGCTCCTATTAAGCTACCGTTAAAACCGGCATTGTTGGTAATAGGTGCAAACCTGTCTTTTACATTTGAATATAAAGATTGCAGGTCAAATCTCAATCTTTCACCAAGAAATGATTGTGATGCATTGATACGAGCGGTTAAACGCTTTAAATCTGTCCTTTTAACAATACCTTGTTGGTTATCGTAACCCAAAGAGGCACGGTAATTACCTGTATTGCTTGCGCCGCCAAAAGCTAAATTATAGTTTTGAGATATTGCAGTACGCAAAATTTCTTTTTGCCAGTCTGTATTGGCGCCGTAATCTACACCGCCTTGTGCAACAGTACCAGGATTAGAACCTACGCTTTCTACACCTTTTAAGAAGTCTTCGCGACCAAGCAGGTCATAAGTTTTAGCAGCTTTAGATATGCTTGTGCTTGCACCAAACTGTATGCCCTGGCCTTTACGGCCTTTACGGGTAGTAATTAAAACAACACCATTGGCACCACGTGATCCGTAGATAGCCGAAGCAGATGCATCTTTTAATACTGAGATATTCTCGATATCCGCCGGGTTAATAAATGCTAAAGGGTTACGAGCCGATGAACCACCAGCACCGCTATCAAAACCACCTGCGGTACCGCCATTATCTAAAGGCACACCATCCACAACATATAATGGGCTGCTACCCGAACGGATAGAACTAGCACCACGTATGTTGATAGTTGCACCTGCACCAGGTTCACCACTTGCTGGTGTTACCTGTACGCCCGCAATACGGCCTTGTAATAATTGTTCAGGAGTTGCAATAACACCCTTGTTGAAATCTTTAGGGCTTAATGATGCTACAGACCCTGTTGCGTCTTTAATACGCTGGGTACCGTAACCAATTACAACAACTTCGTTTAAAGCTGTGCTTGCTGATTCAAGTGATACAGCGATAGATGATTGGCCGTTAAGGGGAACTGTTAAGCTCTTGAAGCCAATATATGTGAAGGTTAAAGCAGTTGTGCTTGCCGGTACCGAAAGCCTGAACGTACCGTCAACGCTGGTTAACGTTCCAATACCTCCTGCCGCGCCTACCGATACGCCAATAAGCGTAGAACCGTCTTTCTTGTCAGTTACTTTACCGGTTACTACTTTGTTTTGAGCCAATGCAGGCTGAACAAAGAAGCAGGTTAAAGCAAAAAAACATAGTGTGAGTAAGTGTTTAAATTGCATAGTTTGTGGTTTAATTAATAATTGGTTATATAAAATTTAGTACATGGTTTGCATTTACATCATAAAACAGGTTTGCTCATAAAATTTAGCAAATCAAAATTCATGGTGCCGTGTAATGTTATTACCCGGTAAAAACTTAATAAAATTGGTACAGTATATATTGGTTTATAATTGTGCTTCTCGAAGCTTTGGGTGCTATTTTAAAGAGTCAATCACTTATTAAAATATTCTCTCCCTATACAAAGATGGTTGTCCTAAGCATCAATCCCTATAAGTTTACCTAAAATATAAAAAAATATAGAAGAATTTAAACTTAACTATCTAATAATAAGATATTTAATTAATTTAATATATTAAAAAATATAAGTCATTTTTAGATTTTATATAACAAAAAGGGGTAAAATAGTACGTTAAATAGTTTTTAAAGTACTTAATACAGATAGCGGAACGGCTTTAACTATTCAATGGTATCAACGGCCTTAATGTCCATTATACACTGTTCAAATTGGTCGGGATTTTTAGACTTCGCCTTGATACGCATTTTGTATACATAAATAGTATTTACCGAATATTCCAATATCTTGGCTATGGTTTCATTATCATTTATACCCATGCGTATTAGAGCAAATATGCGCAAGTCTGTATTTAATACTTCATGCTCGTGCGGCCATATCTGGTCTTTCTCATCAAACTGAGAATTAAACACAGATATGAAATTAGGGAATATTTTAAGAAAGATATGGTCAAAGCTGTAGTATAATACTTCCCGTTCCTTTTTTATATTGATATTATTGACTATCAACCTTATATCATCATATTTCTTTATTGACAGTTTGGTATCAATAGACATCTTGAGCTTTTCCAGTTTTAATATATAACCCGATATGATCTTAAAGAACTGCCCTATATACTCTTCTTTAATATGTGCATCTTCAACCAGCTTGTAATTAATATCTTTTAATTGCACATTCTGGTCTTCAATGATACGTTCCTTGTGTTTAAGCTTACCCAATTGCTTGTATATCATCACTAAAAACAAAATAACTAATGATGCCAGGGCCGTTATTGCCAACAGGTACGTTAATATGGTATGTTTTTCTTTTTCCGAATGGCTCAACTCTTCGGCAGCAACCAGAGGCAAAATAGCTCCTATCTGTATCTTACGCTGCCGGGCGCCATAAAAATCGGCATCGGCCTTGGCCAACTGAATAAAACTATAGGCATCTTTTATGTTACCCGCCTTATAAAGCTGCTCGGCAAGAGTAAAAAGGGCTACGGTTTCTTTGGTAGATGATTTAATATCTGCAATGGCAGATTGCACAAGCAACTTTGTACCTTCTTCTTTTTTATCGCTGTTAATATAAATTTGCCCCAGCGAACAGGTTATCATGGCGCGCAAGTGCATTGATATTTGCGCATTTGGCACTAAAAGCTTATTAAGCTCCTGCGAGCCGCGATTATTGTCGTTTTCGCCAACATGCTTTAAACCCGTATAATAAATACGATCTACAGACCCGGGTTTACTCAATTTAATAGCCGAATCGATATAAGCATTCCCTATCTTTAAATAATTGGGGGTGAAATATTTGTCATTATTATATTTGGCAAGGTCGGTATTACAGCGGTACATTATAAAATAATACTCCACCTTCATAGAGTCGTTAAGCATTTTAGGGTCAACCTTGCGCATACTGTCAAAGGTTTCTTTAAACATACCCGATGACAACAGTATGAAACCCAGCTTTATCTGGCTGTAATAAGCCCTGGACATATCGTTCATTGACACACTAATTTCCTTAAGCTTATTTACATATACATAAGCCGAATCATACTGGTATGATTTATACTCGTCATACAGTTTAAGGCACAAATCGTATTGTTTTGCATAATCAACTTTAGGAGTTGTATGCTGCAGTTGCTTTAGGCGGTGTATCCTTGCCTGCTTTTGATCATCGTATATATTTTTTCTGCTGATTTCAATTTTCAAAGCTGTAAGGAGAGTATCAGTACCGGCACCAATTGATATGGACGGATATGCAAGAAGCAACAAGAATAAAGACCTTAGAAAAAATCGCATATTTTAATTACAAAAGGGATTAAAGTTAATCACCGTAAACTAAATATTAAAATTATGTTAAGCCATGCAAAGCTCAATTACAACTGCCCGCACATTTCCTTGAAATAATAATTTAGTTTATAGGTTAACCGGTAAATCTACCTGAACGTAATATTACTAATTATCTGCCAAATTTGTTGCAAAACGCATATTTTTATAAAAACACTAATAAAAAAGCCCGCAACTTATAAATAAGATGCGGGCTGATATGTATAGTAGGGAAATCTCTTAAACTAATAACTAATGGTAAACTGATCGCTGGTATTTTTGATCAGTACCGTTTTTACCTTCTCGCCCTCAACCGGGTTTGATAATCCGGTAGGGTCAAACCTTGATATGGGTACCATTAATGCCTCGAAACCGTTTTCGGCCTTGGCTTGTTTACCATTCAGCTTTGCAGTAAAGTTATCGTCAAAGCCATGCAACAACAGTTTTATATTATTGAATTTTGATTTTGCAGAACCTTCTGCTTTAGTAAACACGATGGCTTTCTTAGCCGGGTCATAGGTGATGGTACGCTTGTAAAAAGCACCGCCTTCATAATCAAAAGTTTCACCATCATCTTCGTAATAAACAAACCTGTTGTTCACGTCGCCTTTGTACACATGCACATACAACGTATCGGTTGGTTTTTCCATTGTGGTTTGTATTTGCGATTGCATTGGGATAATGCTGCTCTCTTTAACATAAACAGGTAGTTTAGATATACCCAGATCAAGCGCTATTTTTTGGTTACCCTGTTGCACTTCGCCGTTGTATAGGTTATACCATTTACCTGCCGGGAAATACAGTTTGCCATAATTGGTTACCCCATCAAATGGGAACACCAAAAATGCTTTACCAAACATATACTGGTTTTCATATAAGCCATTGTATACATTTTCATCATGGGTATAATCGATAGTAAGCGAGCGCATTATTGGGCTGCCGCTTTTTGTAGCTTCGTAAAAGCTTGAATATAAGTATGGCATTAAACGATAACGTAGGTTAATGTAATTACGGGTTATCTCTAACACCTCCTCACCGTAAGCCCATGGCTCTGATGCTTTTGAGTTGATACCTGAGTGGTTACGGAAGTATGGGTTAAACGCCCCAATTTGCATCCAGCGGGCATATAACGATGGTGATGCGCCACCCGTAAACCCACCCACATCCATACCCGTAAACGGCACGCCGCTTAAGCCCAGGCTGTTCATAAGCCTTACACCCAATAGCATGTGATCATTTTCGGCACGATTATCACCTGTCCACATCGCGGCATAGCGCTGTAAACCTGCATAGCCCGAGCGGGTTAAAATGAACGGGCGCTTATTATTAAGCGCGGCCTTATAACCTTCATAGCTGGAACGGATCATTTCTAAACCATAAGCGTTATGTATTTGCGGGTGCGATGCCAGCTTACCTTCGTAATTGAACAGGATATTATCCGGCGCTTTTTGGCCCCAGGTGCTAAACTCGTTCATATCATTCCAGATACCACTCACGCCTTCATCGGCATATTTTTTAAGCTCGCTTCCCCACCATGCACGCCCTTTAGGGTTTGTAAAATCGGGGAAGTTACACCAGCCCGGCCATACCTGCCCGGTATAGTTAGTTCCATCCGGATACTTCGCAAAAATGTCTTCTTTCAATCCACGTTCGTAAACGCCATAACCTTTTTCTACCTTAATGCCCGGGTCAACAATCAATGTTACTTTAAAGCCCATGCTGTTCAACTTTTTAGTTAAGCCTGATGGGTCAGGGAAGCGGGTTTTATCCCAGGTAAACACCTTGTATTTATCCATGTAGTGAATATCCAGTGTAATACCATCTGCCGGGATCTTTTTCTCGCGCAGTGTTTGCGCTATGCGGTAAACTTCGGCTTCGGGATAGTAACTGTACCGGTTTTGCTGATAGCCCAAGCTCCACAATGGTGGCATTTTCATTAAGCCGGTAAGCGAGCTATACGAGCTAATAATATCTGCAATGTGTTTATTGTAGATGAAGTAATAGTTCATTTCGCCACCCTTAGCACCGAATGACGAGAACCTGTCATTACTGGCACCGAAATTAAAATCAGACTGCCAGGTGTTATCAAAGAAGATCCCGTACTGCACATTATGATGTATGCCTAAATAAAAAGGGATAGTTGAATAAATAGGGTCCTGGCCGGTTGTGTACGCATAGGTATCGCTGTTCCAGTGGGTATAGGCATTTCCTTTGCGATCAAGCGGACCAGTCTTTTCACCCAAGCCTATAAAGTGCTCGTTATCCTGCATCTTTTTGTAGGTGGTAACAGATTCGTTCACCCATGATGTAGTTAAACCCGGCTCATCCTGGTTAATAACCTCGCCGGTTAAGGTACTAAACGTTACCTGGTATGGGTTTTTACGGATATTTACCTTTAAAGAATCGGTAGTAAGGTTTATCTGATCATTATCTTGTGTGATGGCCACTTTAGTTTTAACAGGTTCGCTTATTACAGCGTATGAAAAATCGGCTGCCAGCTTTTGCTTATCCATGCGTATCCTTATAATATTAGGGCTATACACAATTACTTTTACAAAGGCGTTTTCTGTGGTGATATCAATTTCCTGATTATTTACTGTAACAGCAGTTACCTTACCTACCTGTTTTATAGGGCTTTGGGCAGATAAGAGTTGGGCACAAGCCGTAAAAATGACAGCAAGGGCAATGCAACGATTAATTTTCATCTCTATTTTTGAATGGTTTAGTAAACAGATTAAGGTCTGTTTAAACCGGGAAACGTATTGGCTGGCGCCCCCGATTAATTGCTGAAATTATAACAGATTTGTGGCATGACATACCAATATCAATCATCAGGAAATTTTTATAACCTAAAAACCCCCTAATTTGAATAATTAGAGGGTTTTTGATAGTTTAATCTGCCAAAAATATAAGGTAGAATATTAATGCGTATAATCTTAAAAATCAATAATCGGCAAGTACAATGATGTTATTGCTAATAGGCGATATTTTTTCAAGTCCGTTTAAAAAGCCAAGGCCTACCACAAAAGTAAAACCTGCTACATGGCCGCCCATATCCTGTATCAGTTCGCTGGTGGCGGTTACGGTGCCTCCTGTTGCAAGCAAGTCATCGTGAATAAGTATATGGTCGCCGGGGTTAAAGGCATCAGTATGGATCTCTATTGTGGCCGTACCGTACTCCAGTTCATAAACTTTCTGATTAACAGTATGGGGCAGCTTCCCAGCCTTACGCACCGGGATAAATGGCACTCCCAATTTGGTAGCCAGTGTTAAACCAAATAAAAAGCCACGGCTCTCAATTCCTGCTATGGCATCAATGTGCATACCCTGCAGTTTTTCTAAAAACGCATCGGTAATTTTTGTACAAAGGATGGGGTCTTTTAGTATCGGGGTGATATCTTTAAAAATAACACCCGGTTTTGGAAAATCATGTATATCGCGGATAGCGGTTTTAATTTGCTGCTCTATCATTTAAAAACTAAATAAGGCTCAATTTTACGCAAAATTCCATCATCTATAATGGCAATGTTTTCAATATCGGCGATAGAGGCGTAGTTGCCGTGCTGTTTACGGTACTCAATAATGGCATTTACCTGTTTATAGTCCAGATAAGGCATTAACCTTAGTTTGTCAAAAGTAATGGTGTTAATGTTTATTCTACGGATGCGGCTGGCATCTACCTTTAGTTGGGCTTTTATCTCGTCGTATTTCAATTCATCTAAGCCATACACTTCTCTCAATTGCTCTTTAGATACAAAACCGCCCAACCTTTCGCGATAGTAAATGATGCGTTTGGCAAAGCCCGGGCCTATACCCTCCACAATTGTAAGCTTTGCAGAATCTGCCGAGTTTAATTCCACTACAACATTATCTGCTGCCTTCTCTTCGGCGATAATAATGAACGGTGCCAGGCGGGCATAGTCAACCTTGGTAAGGCCATAGATCTTTTGCAGATCTTCCGCTTTGCGGAATCTGCCCCCTTTTGTGGTATAGTTTTTAATAATAGCTGCCTGCTTTGCGGTTAAGCCAAGCTTTTGCCAGTCGGCTACCGTTGAAGTATTGGGGTTAAACTTGAACAGTGCAACGTTTTGGGCTTTGCCGCCGTCACTTAATTGATTTGCCTGCGGATTGGCCTTGTTCAATTGCGCTACAGCGGCATTAAACTCTGTAACGTTTATTGTATTATCTTTGTGAAACCTCTGATAAGCGCAGGGAGCAGCCAAAACCAGTGCTATTAATACAAGCAGCACTACCATGCCGTTCCATTCTTTTTTAGTAAGGGACATGTAATTTTTGAACTGCGTTTTCATTATCAACAGGCTAATAAGCCGTTAAATTAATAAATTTCGAGACTTTTACTGCGTTAAATACAGCATGAAAATAATAACCACCGAAGAGTTTGCCAAAGCCACCAAACTGGACACCCTCAAAATGCCCGGATTAGCTTCCATGTTAATGGAGCTGATGAAAATAAACCAGGTGAACGAACTTTTCGCGCAGGCACAGCCTAAGCAGGGCCCCGAATTTGTTGACGCTATTTTAAAAGGTTGTGGTATCGAGATTGAATTTGACGAGCGCGAGCTGAGGCACATCCCAAAAGACGGCGCTTTCATCGCGATAGCCAATCACCCCTATGGTGGTATTGAGGGGTTAATCCTGCTTAAAATACTCACCATGGCAAGGCCCGATGCCAAGCTGATGGCCAACTTCCTGCTGAAAAAGATCCCTAACCTGAGCGAATACTTTATAGCCGTGAACCCATTTGAGAACGTGGAGCATTCATCCAGCATCAGCGGATTGAAGAACACCCTCGAATTACTGAACAACGGCACCCCTATTGGCATTTTCCCGGCGGGAGAGGTATCTACCTTTAAACTGGAGAAAAGAGAGGTTACAGACCGCCTATGGCACCCTGTTGTGGGTAAGATCATCGCAAAAGCTAAAGTACCTGTTGTGCCCATATACTTCCATGGCAACAACGGCTTGTTGTTTAACCTGCTGAGCATGATACACCCTGCCCTGCGCACCGCTAAGCTGCCTTCTGAGCTATTTAATAAACAAGGCCAAACCATTAAGCTGCGTATTGGCAAACCTATTAAGGTTGAAGATATCCCCGACAATACTAACAGCGCCAAAATATTGAACTTCCTTCGCGCCAAAACCTATGCCCTTGGTGCCGGTTTGGATGAAGAGAAGAAATTATTTAACCCGCGTAATTTATTCAAGATCAAGAAACTGCCCGAAGCGATAGTACCCGAAACGTTTTCCGATAAACTGGAAAAGGAAGTTGACCTGCTTCGTGAGAATTATAAAGTTTGGACCGAGAAGAACTACGAGGTATACATCTGCCCTACTTCGCAGATACCCTGCATCATTCGCGAGATAGGTCGTTTACGCGAAATAACCTTTAGGGCTGTCGGCGAAGGCACCAACAAAGCTACCGACCTTGACGAATACGATATTTACTATCACCACCTGTTTATTTGGGATACCGATGCCAAAATGATAGTTGGCGCTTACCGTATTGGTTTGGGCGATGAAATATTTTATGGCGTTGGTAAAAAAGGCTTTTACATAAACGAATTATTTAAGCTTAAAGAGCAGTTTACCCCCGTATTAAAGAAAAGCCTTGAGCTGGGCCGTTCATGGATCCGTAAGGAATATCAAATGAAACCCCTGCCCCTGTTCCTCCTTTGGAAAGGCATACTGAAGTTTGTAATTGATAACCCACGTTACCGTTATTTAATAGGCCCGGTGAGTATCAGTAATTCCTTCTCCCAGTTCTCCAAATCGCTTATTGTAGATTACATAAACCGCAACCACTTTGACCACGAGATGGCGCAGTATGTAAAGCCACGTAAGAAATTCAAGGTGAATTTGGAGAATATTGACACCGACCTGCTGCTATCAGGCGGGGATACCTTTAAAGGCCTCGATAACCTGATATCTGAAGTGGAAACGCATAACATGAAAGTGCCGGTATTGCTTCGCCAGTATCTTGCCCTTAACGCCCATATCATCAGCTTTAATATCGACCCTAAATTTGCCGATTGCCTTGATGGTTTCCTTGTTTTGGATCTTGAAAAGGTACCGCAGGATATATTAGAGAAATTAGGGAAGAACCTATAACCGGGATTAAGCAGATTTTATTGATTAAGGGATTTTGATTTGCGTTTTAACCTTGCGCTCGTCTGTGACGAGTGCATACGCTGCATTGCGTCTGCGACGCACCCCGGGCGATGTAATCGCGAAACCAAGTTAAGCACTCGTCACAGACGAGCGCAAGAGAAACTACATTATAGTCTATATTGCCTGTGCCGGGTTTGGATTAAATGGTGACATTATTTCGTCAGCACCTTAATTTTTAAATTACTTATTATCAGTTATTTAATTACGTTCACGATGGTGTTCACGGCCGTGAACGTGAACACTTGCGCCATTTACTAACGAATTGTCACCGTTTACTAACGAATTGTCACCGTTACCAGCCACAAATGCACAAACATCATTGCCGTCAGCTTTAGCTGACGGATAACCAGCATGCATTTGGCTTTAGCCTAAATAGCGGATAATTTGGCTGAGCCGGGCTTTTCTATCTTATATTCCGTCAGCTAAAGCTGGCGGCAATGAATTGATAGATCGGCATACACTAATACCTCAATCCAAACCTCTTAGTAAGCGAATACAACACCCATAGCGGGGTTATAGGCAACAGCTTGGTATCATCATTAAATGAGGCTTCTTTGCCTTCTATTTTGCCGCCTATAAATTGGCCTGCCAAGCCTGCAAAAAGCACCACAACGCTTACCATTGCCAATGGCGGGCCACCGGCTTTTTCATAAAGTTCCAGCTGCATTACGCCATAGCTTAAACCAAACAGCAGAAATAGCGCGAAGTATGATAACAACGGCGATAGCTTTAAGTAGTAATACATGGCAAAAGCAATTACAAACGATGCCCAGTTAAAATAGCCGTTGTATTTACCAATAAGCTCGATATGCGGAAAAGGCAGCGCCCATGCCATACCTAATAAGCCCAGCACCATAACCGGTACAAAAAACCAATGCAGCAACCTGTTGGTTGGGTTTTGGTGACTGGCATCTAAACGGTTAAAGTAAACGTCTATCTTACGTTGCCCCGGCTTGTTTGCCGTTGTGGTTTTGGTGGTTGGTTGATGTTGCTTACCCATTAGGAAATAAAAAAGCCCCCTCCGTTATAGAGAGGGCTTGTGTAAAGCTGTTAAAATTATTTAGCAAACGCTACCGAACGGGTTTCCCTTATAACGGTAACTTTTATCTGACCCGGATAGGTCATTTCTGTTTGTATACGGTTTGATATATCTGCCGCCAATATTTCTGATTGCGCGTCTGAGATCTTTTCGCTTTCTACAACAACACGCAATTCGCGGCCTGCCTGTATAGCGAAGGTTTTTTCGACACCAGGATACGATAAAGCAAGCTCCTCAAGCTCTTTTAATCGCTTGATATAACTTTCTACCACCTCGCGGCGTGCACCCGGTCTTGCGCCTGATATAGCGTCACACACCTGTATGATTGGTGATAGCATTGATGTCATTTCCACTTCATCGTGGTGGGCGCCTATGGCATTACATACTTCAGGGTGTTCTTTATATTTTTCGGCAAGCTGCATACCCAAAATAGCGTGTGGCAGTTCGGGGTTATCATCAGGCACTTTACCAATATCGTGCAGTAAGCCTGCACGTTTGGCCAGTTTCACGTTTAAGCCCAACTCTGCCGCCATTGTAGCGCAGAAGTTTGCCACTTCGCGCGAGTGCTGCAACAGGTTTTGCCCGTACGATGAACGGTAACGCATACGGCCTACCATCCTTATCAGTTCGGGATGCAAACCGGTGATACCTAAATCGATTACGGTACGCTCGCCTATCTCAACAATTTCTTCTTCAATTTGCTTTTTGGTTTTGGCAACAACCTCTTCAATACGGGCGGGGTGTATGCGTCCGTCTGTTACCAGGCGGTGCATAGCCAAACGGGCAATCTCCCTACGAACAGGGTCGAAACCTGACAGGATAATTGCTTCTGGGGTATCATCTACAATAATTTCGATACCGGTTGCTGCTTCCAGCGCACGGATGTTACGACCTTCGCGACCAATGATACGGCCCTTTATCTCATCATTCTCGATGTTGAAGATAGATACCGTGTTCTCAATAGCACTCTCGGTAGCGGTACGCTGTATGGTTTGGATAACTATTTTCTTAGCCTCTTTGGTAGCGGTTAGCTTGGCTTCGTCAACAATATCTTTTATTTGCGCCATGGCCTTGCTGCGTGCTTCTTCGCGCAGGTTATCTACCAATTGGTTTTTAGCATCTTCTGCACTTAGGCCCGCAATGGTTTCCAACTGTTGTACATGCTGATTCTTCAGGATATCAACCTCCTCTTGTTTCTTAACAAGAATATCGGTTTGGGTTTCCAGTTTCTTACGCGCGTTATCCAGTTCAGCTTCCTTACGGTTCATGTTCTCCAGCTTCTGGTTAAAAGATTGCTCTTTTTGTTTGATGCCGTTCTCGCGCTGATTTAATACGTTGTTTTTAGCGTTTACTTCCTGCTCATGCTCGGCTTTCATCTGCAAAAACTTCTCTTTTGCTTCCAGCTGCCTGTTCTTTTTTAATATTTCGGCGTTGTTCTCTGCATCCTTTAATATCTTCTTTACTTTATTTTGTGCCGATACTTCCTGGTCTTTAAAGAGCTTACGTAGCAGGAAACGCCCTATGACTATTCCCGTCGGGACGCCCATAAGCACCCCGATAATGATGTATAATATACTGTTCATTGGTTATTTAGGTTATATATAATAAAAAAACCGCAACTAAACTTCTAAGTGTCATGTATTGTTAAAACTTCTTGCCGGATGGAGTGGATCACGGGTTACCGTTAAATCACGATCAACGCATGCCTCTTTGTAATCCGAAGATATTGAAGCGTTAAGTTTTTAATAGTGAAACTTAAAATTTAACTGCGGTTAAATCTTAAAATGCTCTGTTATATGTGTAAGAACGTTATTGTTTCGAAAAAAAATCTGACAGTAAATGATCTAACTGATAAACCTTTTCTGCTACCTCGGTATCATCCGTAGTAACTTTCTTATCCGCCTTTAATGACGATGTTGCATAATGCAGCACACACATCGAAAGCAAATCTTGTTTATCCCTAACCGCGTAATTTTCCTGGTATTCCTTTATACGGTCATTGATCAGCTTAGCTGCCCTTCTTATTATTTCCTCTTCTTCCATGTTTACCTTCAACGGGTAAACTCTGTCAGCAATATTTATTTTTATTGAGATTTCTCCCATTGAGCTGTTCACTTTTCTGCATTACTTTTTAAGCAATACAATGCACTTATCTATTTCTTGCACAAAGTCGTTAATTTTTTGCTTAATGTCAACACTTTTTTCATTTGTTTCTGAAAACGACTTTGCAAGCTTCAATACACGAAGCTTTTCTTCCAGGTCTTTTGTCTTGTTTGTACTGGCTTTCAGGGCCACATTTAACGCCTCACTTTCCAGCTTCAGCAAATCATTTTCTTCCTGCAACGCAGCACAAAGCTCAATTAACCGCTCTGTTTTTTCTACAACTTTATTTAATTGTTCTGCTACTGAGGCCATTGTTAGTTAGTGATTTTACAATTGTGATTTAGCGAATTAGTGATTTAGTGATTTCTTTATTCACTAATTCACTAATTCAGTCCCTCAATAATTATTTACGGATCTCCGCACCCGCTTCTTTGCCTAAATTATAAATTAATTTTTGCATCAGGGCATCAATCGCTTTATCGGTTAAAGTTTTCTCTGTGTCTTGCAGGGTAAAACTCAGCGCGTACGATTTTTTACCTTCGGGCAATTTATCTCCCTGGTAAACATCAAATACGTTCACCTCTTTTAACAGCTTCTTGTCCGTCCGTCCGGCTACCTGCTTCAACTGTCCGAAGGTTACGGCTTTATCTACCAGCATGCTCAAATCCCTGCGCACCGCCGGGAACTTGGATACCTCCTGGTAAATTATTACGTTTTTGCGTACCGCTGCCAGTATCAGGTCAAAGTTAAAATCGGCATAAAACACTTCCTTATCTACATCAACCTTTTTGGCCGCTGCCGTACCTACCGGCCCAAATTTAACCAGTTGCTTACCGTTTAGCATGTACTGCAAGCCAAAAGCCAGCTTGCTGCAGGTAGCATCTTCGGTTACAAAATCGGTTATTTTAAGGCGTTTTAAAATACCATCAACAATGGCTTTTAAATTGTAGAACGATACCGGTTTCTGCTTTTGGTTCCATTGCTCGGCAGTATCGGCACCCGTTATGAATACACTGAAACGCTGTGTTTCGATATACTTATCATCCTTTACACTGTACACCTTGCCAAACTCGTAGAATTTAAGATCGGCGCTGCGGCGGTTTTGGTTATAGGCAATGGCCTCTAAACCCGAGTATAAAAGGGTTTGGCGCATGGCATCCAGATCGCTGCTTAGGGGGTTCACTATCTTCACGGCAGCATCGGGGTTATCCGAGTAGCTTAGTTTGGTAAGCGAGTTAGCCAGCATCTCGTTAAAGCCATTAGCGCTAAGCAAGTCGGCAATTACGTTTTGCACGGTATCTTTTTCCGGGCGGATCGAATTATTCAACGATGCCCTTATTTGCGTAGGGATCTCTATATTGTTATAGCCGTAAATACGCAATATCTCTTCTACCACATCCACATCGCGGGTTACATCTACCCGGTATGGGGGTACTTTAAGCGATAAGCCTTCGGCGGTTTCGTTAACTATTTTAATATCTAAAGCGGTAATAATGCTTTTGATGGTATCGTTACCAATGGCTTTACCTATCAGCCTGTCGATAGTGTTATAGGTGATCTCTACATCAAACGGTGCTACCGGCGCAGGGTAATGATCAAATATATCCGACGTTACCTTACCACCCGCTACCTGCTGTATTAACAAGGCTGCACGTTTAAGGGCAAATACGGTCATATCAGGGTCGGTACCACGCTCAAAACGGAACGATGCATCAGTCTTCAGCCCAAATCTTTTTGATGTTTTACGTACCGCTACAGCGTTGAAATAAGCGCTCTCTAAAAAGATGCTTGTTGTAGATTCGCTTACGCCCGATTTTGCACCGCCAAATACACCGGCAATACACATGGCCTCGTCGGCATTGCATATCATCAGGTCGTCGGCGCTTAGCGCGCGGTCTACATCGTCTAATGTTTTAAATACAGTGCCTTCGGCTACGTTCTTCACAATCACCTTGTTACCGGTAATGGCGGCTGCATCAAAGGCATGCAGGGGCTGCCCAAGCTCGTGCAGTACATAGTTGGTAACATCAACAATATTATTGATGCTGCGCACGCCTATCACTGCCAAACGCTCTTTTAACCACGCAGGCGACTCGCCCACCTTTATATCAGATATAGTTAAACCCGAGTACCTTGGGGCAGCAGCTTCGTTCTCTACCACTACCTGTATAGGGCTATCGTTGCTATCTACCTTAAACGCGCTTACATCGGGCTTTTTGATGCCCAGTTTAAGGAAAGCAGCTATATCACGCGCCGTACCCAGGTGCGATGCAGCATCAGCACGGTTTGGTGTAAGGCCTATTTCATACATGTAATCGTCGTTCAGCTTAAAATGTTCTTTAGCCAGCGTACCCACAGCGGTATCGGCGTCAAGCACCATAATACCGTCGTGATCGTGGCCAAGGCCTATCTCATCTTCGGCGCAGATCATCCCTTCGGATATCTCGCCCCGTATTTTAGATTTTTTGATGGTAAACGGTTCGCCTACGGTTGGGTATATGGTTGTGCCCACAGTTGCCACCACTACTTTTTGCCCGGTTGCCACGTTATGGGCGCCACAAACAATCTGCAGATCCTCGCCAAGGCCCACATCTACACGGGTAACATGCAGGTGATCTGAGTTGGAGTGCGCGGCACTTTCTTTAACATGGCCAATAACCAGGCCTTCTAAACCGCCCGGTATGGCCTGTACCCGCTCAAGGCTCTCTACCTCTAAGCCGGTACCTGTAAGTATGGTAGATAATTCCGCAGGGGTTTTATCCGTATCAATAAATTCTTTAAGC
>NZ_JAQBOI010000086.1 GCF_028288105.1 Mucilaginibacter sp.
ATCGCGCTGTAAGCGGGAAATGGGGAGTTTTGCAGCTAAATGCTCAAACAAGGCATTTGCAATACCCAGGTTACCCTCACTGTTCTCAAAATCTATCGGGTTAACTTTATGCGGCATAGCCGATGAACCAACTTCGCCGGCTTTTATTTTTTGTTTAAAAAAGTTCATGGATATGTAAGTCCACATGTCGCGATCAAGATCTATCAGAATATTATTGATGCGTTTTAATGCATCGCACTGCGCGGCAAAATTATCATAATGCTCTATCTGCGTGGTAAACTGAGAACGATGCAACCCTAAAGTATCGTTAACGAAATGATTACCAAATGCTTTCCAGTCAATTTCCGGGTAGGCTACATGGTGCGCGTTGAAATTACCGGTTGCTCCACCAAACTTAGCAGAATAAGGCACCGCCTTTAATAAGGATAGTTGGTTTTCCAGGCGCTCAACAAACACATTTATCTCTTTACCCAGGCGCGTTGGCGATGCCGGTTGCCCATGGGTATGGGCCAGCATAGGAATCGCATCCCAATCGGCAGCATACTTTTTTAGCAGGTTAAGCAACTCATCAAAAGCGCCATAATAAACCTCATCAAGCGCAAGTTTAAAAGAGTAAGGTATGGCAGTATTATTAATATCTTGCGATGTTAAACCAAAGTGGATGAACTCTTTATACTCTTCCAGTCCACCTAAATTATCAAACTGTTTTTTGATAAAATATTCAACCGCTTTTACATCATGATTAGTTGTTTTTTCAATCTCTTTTATTGCGACGGCATCCTGTTCGGTAAAATTTCTGTAAATATCCCGTAACTTTTCTGTTTTATTTTTATCAAAACCTTGCAGCTGCTTTAAAGGATGCTCGCAAAGGCCTATAAAATATTCCACCTCGATGAATACCCTGTATTTAATAAGGGCGTATTCTGAAAAGTAGGCAGCCAAAGCTGATGTGGTGTTACGGTAGCGACCGTCGATAGGGGATATAGCAGAAAGGGAA
The DNA here is from genome assembly GCF_028288105.1 of Mucilaginibacter sp. Classification (GTDB taxonomy): domain Bacteria; phylum Bacteroidota; class Bacteroidia; order Sphingobacteriales; family Sphingobacteriaceae; genus Mucilaginibacter. Next base: position 998 of record NZ_JAQBOI010000086.1, read on the forward strand.
TTCAATTCCATGTAAATCAATTTTTGCAAAGATAACATAAACTGTAAAATGTCAATGTAAAGTAATTTGGTATGGAAACTTTGAAATCTAAAAATGTTTCCATAGTTTTGACCCATAATGTCAAACGGTCAAATAGAGAGAATAATTCAGGGTGGCGAAGACTTGTTTTTACAAGCAGGAATTAAAAGCGTAACCATGGATGATATAGCCAAACATTTGGGTATGTCAAAAAAAACCATTTATCATTTTTTTAATGATAAAAATGATCTGGTAATGGCGCTGGTAAAGAAAAAACTGATTGATGACGAATGTCAGATAAACAGTATCATTCAGAGCTCGGCCAACGTAATTGAGGAGATGATAAACATGATGAAATGCTCGGAAGAGATTTTTTCTCGCATCAACCCGATTGTTGTACACGATTTGCAGAAATATCACCCTGAAGCATGGGCAGAGTTTCAAAAATTTAAAGCGGATGTGCTGGTAAAAACTTTAGAGGAATTGTTGACTAAAGGTATAAAACAAGGATTCATAAGGCCTGATATTGATGTAAGGATACTGGCCAAAATGCGTGTTAACCAGGTAGAGATGGGCTTTAACGCTTCAATATTCCCAGTATCGCAGTTTAGTACCTGGCGGGTGCAATACCAGTTACTTGAGCATTTTAACTATGGCATTTGTACAATAAAAGGCCACGAGCTATTAGATCAGTATAAAAATGTACACGTTGAACAATTAAATTAATAAACATGTACACTGCTGACATACAGTTGTCAATTAAACAAATTGTTTTGTAACATAATAAAAGAAGACATACATAATAACCTATCATACATAATAAATGAAACGAATATTCACCTTACTAATATGCATAACGGGAGCCTTGCAAGGTTATTCACAAACCCAGCCAGCGCCTCAAACTTATAATTTTTCGGTTCAGGAAGCTATTGATTATGCCCTAACACATAAAGACTCTGTTGTAAATTCCGGATTGGATGTTAAAAACGCTGATTACTATGTTAAAGAATTAATAGGGCAGGGGTTTCCTCAGATAGATGGTACCGCCTCTTTCCAGGATTATTTAAAAATACCTACTACATTGCTACCCGGCGAATTTTTTGGTGCGCCGGCAGGTACTTTTATCCCCGTAAAATTTGGTGTTAAATACCAATCGAACCTGGGAGTAAATGTAAGCCAGCTTTTATTTGACCCAAGCTACATTATTGGTTTACAGGGGCGCAAAACGTATAAAGAATTATATAGCCGCGGTTACACCAGTACTAAAATTGATGTTACAGCCAAGGTTACCAAGGCTTACTACCAGGTTTTGGTAAGCAACGAGCAAATAAAATTACTCGATGCCAACATTGCGCAGCTAAAGCAACAGGTAGATCAAACAACTGCCCAAAATAAACAGGGATTTGTTGAAAAAATTGACGTTGACCGTATTGCTGTACAATATAATAACCTTGTTACGAGTCGTGAGAATACGCTGCGTTTACTGGCACTAAACTATCAGTTGCTAAAGTTTCAGATAGGTATGCCAATTCAAAATAGCTTAACCCTTAAAAATGGTTTAAATGATATTAAGCTTGATGAAAATATTGTTGAAACAGTTGCTGATACTGCTTCTTATAAAAACAGGATCGAGTACAAGGTTTTTGAAACCGGTCTTAAGCTAAGTGAATTTGATCTAAAACGTATGAAAGCCCAGTTTTTGCCGACATTAAAGGCTAACGTAGCTTATACGGCATCTTATCAAAACAATAGCTTTAAAGATCTGTACAGCACCAGTTTTCCGTCAAGTTATGTCGGACTTACTTTAAACGTACCTATTTTTAGCGGTGGCCAGCGTACAAACCAGGTAAGGCAGTCAGAAATCACTGTTCAAAAAAACAAAAACAACTTAAATGGTTTGCGTAATGGTTTAAACCTACAAGCTGCACAGGCAAAAATAATTTACATGAACAGCTTACAATCATTAAATAACCAAAAACGCAACCAGGAACTGGCCCGCGAAGTTTTAAGAGTATCTAAGATTAAATATGAGCAAGGGGTAGGATCGAGCATTGAAGTTACACAAGCACAAACCGCGCTTGAAAGTGCCGATAATACATACGTACAAAGTTTGTACGACGCCCTTGTAAGCAGGGTAGATCTTGACAGGGCTTACGGAAGAATTCAATAACAATAATCTAAACCATATATACTAAAATACAAATGAAAAAATTAATATACATACCGGCATTACTGTTACTGGCAGCTTGCTCAAGCAAACCAAAAGATAAAAAAACAGAGCTGGCTGATCTGCAGAAGCAACAAGCGGAATTAAATACAAAAATTACTAAGCTGCAAGCAGAGGTTGGTACTACCGATTCCACAAAAGCAATTGAAGTAGGTGTTGCAGAAGTTAAAACCGGTTCATTTACCAACTATGTACAAATACAAGGTAAAATTGATGCGCAGGATAATGTTACCGCTTACCCTCAATCGACAGGTACTATTACGGCTATATATGTAAAAGTTGGCCAACACGTATCAAAAGGCCAGGTACTTGCACAATTAGATAACAGTGCGCAAAGGCAAACAATTGCACAAAACGAAGCAACGGTTTCCCTTAACCAAACCTTGTACAACCGCCAGAAAAACCTTTGGGACCAGAAAATTGGTACCGAAGTGCAATACCTGGAGAAAAAAGCAACCCTTGATGCAAGTAAAAAAGCTTTATCAGCTTTACGCGAGCAAGCTGCAATGTTCCGTATCGTATCTCCAATCAGCGGTACTATAGATCAGATGGACCTTAAACTGGGCCAGGTTGCACAGCCGGGTACTACAGGCATACGCATTGTAAATGCCGATGTATTAAAGGTTAAGGCCGATGTGCCTGAGAGTTATGCAGGCAGGGTAGGCACAGGTAATGAAGTTTTGATTTTAGTACCTGATGCTAAAGATTCTTTAAAAACTAAGGTAACTTTTGCTGCTAAAGCTATTGACCCTACATCACGCAGTTTTGCAGTGGAAATTAAACTACCTGAGCGCAAAACCCTTCGCCCTAACATGACTGCTATTATTAAGATAGCCGATTATTCTAAAAACAATGCTGTTGTGATACCTGTAAAAGCTATCCAGAAATCAGAAGAGGGCGATTACGTGTTTGTGAACGAAAGTGGAATTGCTAAGCGCAAACCAGTTAAAGTTGGTGTAACTTACGGTGGCCGCTCAGAAGTATTATCTGGCTTAAAGGCCGGCGAACAGTTAGTTACCGAAGGTGCTGCCGATATTGAAGATGGCGATAAAGTAAAGGTTTTATAGTTTGCTAATTAATTTTTCACACCCATGATCTATTACAGATATGAAAGATATTAAAAAAGAGTTTGGCCCCTCAAGTTGGGCCATAGATAATAAAACCGCCATTTACGTGCTCATATTTATGATCGCCGTACTGGGTTTGGTGAGCTATAATAATTTGCCTAAGGAGAATTTTCCGGACATTGAGATACCCAAAATATTTGTTACCACTACATTTTTAGGTCAGTCGCCGCAAAACGTAGAGAATTTGGTTACCCGCCAACTGGAAAAAAAATTAAAATCTCTTAAAGGCCTTAAAAAAGTAACGTCCAATTCGGTACAGAATGTATCAATTATTACCGCTGAATTCCAGACCGACGTAGATATAAAGGATGCGAAGATAGACGTACAGGATGCGGTTGACAAAGCCAAACAGGATTTGCCGCAAAACGACAATAATTTTAAGGAGCCCGTTGTATCAGACGTTAACATTGCCGATCTGCCCATACTTTATGTTAACATTTCTGGTGATTATGATCTGAAGCGTTTAAAGGAATACGCAGATCTTTTAAAAGACGAGATAGAAAGCTACAAAGAGATATCAAGAGTAGATGAGGTTGGTGCCTTAACGCCTGAAATACAGATAAATGTCGACATGAACAAGATGGCAGCAGCCCAGATAAGTTTCAATGACATCACACAGGCTATTGGTAACGAAAATATTTTATCATCTGCTGGTACTATTAAAACCGATGGGGTTCGCCGTAGCATTGATATTAAACAAGATTTTAAGAATGCCGACGAGGTAGCAGCTATGGCAATAAGAAACCCTAAAGGGCAGGCTGTATACTTACGTGACATTGCTGAAATTAAAGACTCGTTTTTAGAGCAGGAAAGCTACGCCCGTTTAAAAACTACTGATAACCCTAAGTTTAAAAATGTAATTACCCTTAACATAAGTAAAAGGGCTGGCGAAAACCTGATACAAGCATCGGATAAAATAAACGAACTGATAAAACTGAAACAAAAAACAGTATTTCCTAAAGGCCTGGATATTGTGGTAACCGGTGATCAGTCTGAGAAAACCCGTACAACGCTTAATGATTTGATCAATACCATAGTTATTGGTTTTATATTGGTAACTGTTATCCTTATGTTTTTTATGGGTACAACCAATGCCATATTTGTGGCCTTGTCGGTGCCGCTATCGTGCTTTATCGCATTTATGGTGATGCCGTGGATAGGGTTTACGTTAAACATGATCGTGCTGTTCTCCTTCCTGCTTGCCTTAGGTATTGTGGTGGATGATGCCATTGTGGTTATTGAAAACACACACCGTATTTTCGCTAACGGAAAAGTGCCTATTAAAGAAGCCGCTAAAATGGCGGCAGGTGAGGTGTTCCTACCGGTATTTTCTGGTACCATGACAACTCTTGCACCATTTATTCCATTAGCTTTCTGGCATAGTATTATTGGTGAGTTCATGTTTTTTTTACCTATAACGCTTATCATCACTCTACTGGCATCATTAGTTGTAGCTTATATTATGAATCCGGTATTCGCGGTTGATTTTATGGAGCCACACCATCCGGGCGAGCATGATAAACCAAAATTTGATAAAAAAACAAAACGTGCTATGATCTATATGGCAATAGCAGCAGCTATTGGTTATTGGATAAATATTGGAGTAGGTAACCTGGTAGTTTTGATAATGGTGTTATACCTTATCAATCATTTCTTCCTGTTAAAAGTGATAGACAAATTCCAGAATAATGCGTGGCCAAAGTTTCAAAACTGGTATGCTAAGTGGTTGGAAAAGGCTGTTCAGAGGCCGGTTACTATGTTAGTAGGCACGTTTGGTTTATTTATTCTGTCGATTGTGTTATTAATGACAATAGGAAAAACCCCCGAGTTTTTCCCATCAGGCGATCCTAACTTTGCCTATGTTTACATTACCATGCCAATTGGTACCGACCAGGCTACTACTAACGAGATAACAAAAAATATTGAACAGCGTGTAGCTAAAGTTGTTGAGCCCGATAAGAGTGTTGTGTCGTCAATTATATCTAACGTTACCAAAGGTGTAACAGACCCACAAGATGAAGACCAGGGCGATTATCAAAACAAAGGTAAAGTAACCGTTGCTTTTGTAGAGTTTGGTAAAAGGAATGGTAAAGATACAAAAGCAATTTTGGCTAAAATACGTAACGCGGTACAAGGTTTACCAGGGGTTAAAATTGCGGTTGCACAAGAGGCGAGCGGCCCGCCGGTACAAAAAGATATCAGTATAGAAATAATTGGTGACGACTTGGATTCGTTAGTAAAAACAGGTAGCCGCTTAAAAACTTACCTGAATAAGCAAAACATCGCCGGTATTGAAAATCTGGTTGCCGACGTGCAAAGTGATAAACCGGACATTGTATTTGATATTGACCGTGAGCGTGCAAACCGCGAAGGTATAAGCACCTCGCAGATAAATCAAAATTTAGGCACTGCTATATTTGGTGCAAAAGCAGCCGATTTCAGGAATACGAAAGAGGATGACTATCAGATAAAAGTTAGGGCTATGGAAGAGCAGCGTAGTAATATTGATGAGCTACGTAACTTAAAGATAACCTACCGCGACTTGGCTACCGGAGGTGCCATACGCCAGGTACCAATATCCGCCTTTACCGATATCAGATACACTAATACCTTTAGTAACATTAAACGTAAACAGCAACGCAGGGTATTAACATTAGGATCGAGTGTTATAAAACCATATAACCCTAACGATGTAAATGCCAATATTTTGAGGGCTATTAAAAACTTTAGGAAAGACGATAGTATTGTAATACGGCAGGGTGGTGGTCAGGAAGATCAGATGGAAGCTGTTAACTTCCTGGGTGGAGCAATGGCAACATCATTTGGTTTGATTTTGATCATCCTGATGCTACAGTTTAACTCTATAGGTAAAACGTTTATTATCATCAGCGAGATCTTCTTAAGTATCATTGGTGTATTCCTTGGCGTAAGCCTCTTTGGGATGACGATGTCTATTGTAATGACAGGGATTGGTATTATTGCACTTGCAGGCGTAGTGGTACGTAACGGTATATTACTGGTAGAGTTTACAGATATGCTGATAGCACAGGGCGTGAGCCTGCACGACGCGGTTGTAGAAGCTGGCCATACCCGTATGACCCCGGTACTTTTAACCGCTACAGCAGCCATATTGGGCTTAATACCACTGGCTGTAGGTTTCAATATCGATTTCGTAGGCTTGTTTACGCACTTTGAACCACATATTCACTTTGGTGGCGATAATGTAGCTTTCTGGGGCCCGTTAGCATGGACAATGATATTTGGCCTGGGTTTCGCAACCGTTATTACCCTGATATTAGTACCATGTATGTACATCATCCGTGTAAACATGAAAAACTATTTCTTTGGTAAAAAAGAAAAGATCAAAGAGCCTGAATATGAAGCAATTGAGGCGTAAACCAAATATTTAATAAAAAGAGCCGCATAGTGTAACCTGTGCGGCTTTTTTTATGTTGCTACCTTTTACTTATACCTGATCAGGCTTTCAGCATGCCGGCAATTTTGTTCAGCTTTCTTTCGTTTTTACTGCCTGCATCAAGGGCATCATAAACCAAGCCGGCTGTTATTGCATAAACACTGTGGTGTAATACATCAATGGCTATATCTTTTGGTTCCTGTTGGTTAATTGGCTTGGCGGCATTATGCTTAGGCAGCATAATTATGGCCGTGCCCCAAACAGCGCCAAAATGCAGTAGGGTAGCGGGTAAACCTTTTAATCCGGTAAGGCCAATCAATCCGCGGGCAACTCCCCACGTTGTTCCATAGCTCCAATGTAGTTCTTGCGATAGCTGGTTTTTATCCTGCGGGGTAGCCGGTTTTACACCTGCAGTATTTTCGGCAACTTTAACCGGGGCATCGCTGGCCTGGCGTTTGGTTATTTTCATTTCTATCATTTGCGATAGGGTCATAACGGCTGTTGCGGCTATTCCTGCCAGCAGGCCTTTTCCTATAGCGCTCCCTAAGGAGCCAAGTGTATTATCTTCATGTAATTTCATATTACCTTTTTTGTTACCCTGTATTAACAATATAAATTACCTATTGATTTGTATTTTTTAATTCAAAGAATAATTTAGTTGATTTTGGGAATGGTTATTGTATTCATAAAAATATCTACCCAAAAACATCAATATGAATATTTTACAACTCAATCCCCAAATAATAATGTATACACCACTTGGGCAAGGCCTTACTTATTTTATAATGGATTATGGCATGAGTGTTAACTCTTGCTGGGTAGTCCGTTTGGCAAAGGGCGAAGTGAAACACTTTGACTCTAATGACGTTCGAGTAGAGGGTAACCCCACTTATGTTTTCCCGTTAAAACCAGAAATACCAGATTCGTGGATAACCTTTAGAGAGAAATTAGTTAAGGGGAATTAACAATGTACTTTGCTTATGGAAGTTAAATTAACACATGCCTTTATGCAGGCAGCAGGGCTTGGTATTATTGCGGGCATGCGCGCCTTTTCGGCACCGGTGGTAATTAGCCATGTATATAGTCGTCATCTATCAAATGAGCTAAATAATTCGCCAATAGCGTTTATTCAAACCATTACCTCGTCTAAAGTATTTAAAGTTTTAGCCGCTGCTGAACTGGTTGGCGATAAGCTACCTTACACCCCAAACCGAACCAACCCGGGCGGGCTAACGGGGCGTTTTTTGTCTGGTGCATTATGCGGTGCTGCTGTGTTTAAAGCCAGTAATAAAAACCCCTTTATAGGTGGTTTAATAGGAGGGACAAGTGCAATTGCATCTGCTTTTGGCTGTATGTTTTTGCGTTCCGGCCTTGGCAAACGCACCGGGATACCTGACCCGGTTATTGGCATAATTGAAGATATCATAGTTATTACTGCCGGTACCGCGCTTGCTAAAGACCTGTAGTTTTTACATTTTAAAATCATCTTTTAAGCCGATCATAAATAATTGATTGGAAATTTGATAGTTTTGTTAAAAAAGTCAGGACTATTTAATAGGATGAACGCATCAAACGACCAGCAAGACATTAAACGCGAAAAAATTTTAGAAGCATCGTATCAACGCTTTCTTCATTATGGCTATTCAAAAACCACAATGAACGAAATTGCCGGTGACCTTTCTATGTCAAAAGCCTTGCTTTACTATTATTTTCCGGATAAGAGTGAATTATATATGGCTGTTATGCGTAAACTGGCCAATGATTATTTAAAACAATTAGAGGATAAATTAGGGCATTTTACCGACCTGCGCGAAGCATTCCTTTTTCAGGTGAATACCCATCATGATTTTATTGTAAGCAATTATAACTTTTTTGATTTTTTCCGCCTGAACGAACAAAACCTGCCCGATACAATTTGGGAAACTGTTGGCCAGATACGCGGCGCCGAAATTAAATTATTGGCCAATGCTATACAGGCCGAAGTGGAAAAGAATAATATAAAGCCGGTTGCTAACCCAATTGAAATTGTTGAAGTGTTTTTAGACGCCCTACATGGTATAAAGGTAGGCGGCTCGCTTCCGCACAAAAAATTAAATTTCCCGCATAAAGAACATCTGGACGAAATACATAACAAGCGCCTGTTGCTTATTGATATTTTTGTTAAAGGTTTAAAATAAATCGCTTAAACCCCTTCTATACTGGTATTAATAACAATATTACCCACTAATATTTTATGGATAGGGCAGGCATTTGCGATGGTTATCAACCTCTTTCTTTGCTCATCAGTTATTTCCCCTTTAAAGGTAAGCTTGCTCTCGATCAATACCCCATTTTGATTTTTGAAAAGATCAAGATTAATGGCTATTTCATCAACGATCCACATTTTGCGATCGATATACATACGCAAGGTTATAACCGTACAGCTTGCCAAACTGGCCAATAATAGATTATAAGGCGACATGCCTTTGTCTGTACCGCCAAGCTCTGCAGGTTCATCGGCTATTATGGTGTGATTATCGCTGGTTACAATAGTTTGATACTGTGCGTGGGCTATGTGTGCTTCCGCACTAACTAAAAGCTCGTTCTCGGTTTCCATACAAATAAATTATGTGGATAAAGATCAGTTATCCTGGTCTAAATTAAGCATGGCCCAGTTAGATGTTTGCGCACCAGCCCCACCGTTATATTTTAACGTAATAGTAAAGTTTGTTTTAGAACTTTCGCCATCCTTATCTGTTGTGGTATAGAATGATTTAATAACATAAACCGAATCTGATTTTTTGGCGAATTTATACTCCGAATCTGAGAAAGAAATATTGGTTGAAAGCACCGTAGGTTGGATAAATTCTTTCGCTACACCATAAGCGGCATCACTATCCGGCAGGCCACTAAAGGCATTGGTGGTATCAGATAAGGCGAATTTCCCTAACAACAAAGCAAATATGGTTGCAAAAACTGCAATTAACCAACCTGCTTTTGAAGCTGATCTTTTCTTGATAGTTTTATCTTTCAGGTAAGCTTTCGCCATGCAGCAATATTTCCCGTGAAAGTAAATAAAAATCAATAAAAGTCATAACACCTGCTTGCGCCAAAAAACTTATGATCGCCTCCAGATCGTGATGGCAAGGTGGTTTCATAACCAATACTACCCTCAGTTGTACCACTTGTATTACTATAATTTAATCCCCCTGCCGGTACATCATGACTAACCCCAAAACGCAATTTCTCGCCGCCTTCCTTATTTATAAATAGATCAAAAATTAACGATACTACAAAAGCGCCTGGCCCGCCTGAACCGCCACTTCGATACCAGGCGCCCACATTAATACTGCGGCGTTTATATTGCATGCCCGCGCTTAAGGATTGTGCCTGCGCTTGTTTATAAAATACCACCGATGGGATAATATAAGATTTATCATCCTCATCCAAATTGTCATCTTGTGTAAGGTTGTAGCGGAAACTTGCATGCGCTGTTGCTCTTATGGGCAAGGTGGCAGATATGCCTGTAAACGATTCATTTGGGCGGTTAATATGTTGTGCCGCGCCGCCTATATTAAAGTTTTTAAGCGTAAGGTTTATCCCCGCGCCCGAATCGAAATAAAATTTATTATTATAATCCGGCTTATCGGCCCCTGTGGTAGAGCCTGGTATATAACCTAAACTCGGGTCTATCTGGTCGCCAAAAACCAGCTTACTAAAATCAACAGAACGGTTAGTAACCCCGGCTTGTATACCAAACGATAATACAAAATCTTCTGAACCTACACTGTAGGAGTATATGCCCGCTATATTATTCTTATTTAAATATGCCGAGCCCTCGCTACTCCGCGTAAACAATAAACCTAAACCACCACCAAATTGCGGTACATTGTAATCAATAGATGCCGTTAGGTACGATAAACCACCGGGTACCGATGTATATTGGTTACGGTAAATAAGGTTCATGCGTAGATCGCCCTGGAACTGGCCGTTTAGGGCGGGATTAAGATAAACCGGTGAGTTGAAAAACTGAGAATACATGTGGTCTTGTGCTGATACATGTAAACAGCCCAACAATACAGGCAAAATTAAAAGGTAATACTTCGCCAACCCCCTCATTTCACTTATTTTATTAAATGTATATACCCACTACGTTTTGGTAAAGATCCATTGTACGACATGCCTTTCCACTCAGACCCATTTAAGAATGTTGCTGATGCCTGCCATACATAAGTACCCTGTTGTACAGCTACGCCTTTAAAAGTACCGTTCCATCCTTCAATCGGTTCACCATCGCCCCCCAGCTTTGTTGTTTGCCATATTAACTGGCCCCAGTTATTAAATATTTGCAATTGCCATTGCTTAAGCTTTTGACCCTTTGCCATAAATACACGTAACTCACTCTTGCTTGATGTCGGCTGAAAAGCATTTGGCAGGAATAGTTCGCCCTTAAATTTAATTTCGATGGTATAGGTTTTTATATTTGAACAGTTGTTACCAGGGGTTGTGGCTGTAAGCGTTACGTTGTACGGCGAGTTTTCATAACTAAAAAAATGTTTACTTGGGGTAATATTATTATCGACAGGACTGCCATCTCCAAAATTCCATTGGTAAGTTAAGGATGTGGCAGGGGTACTGCCTGCATCCGGAGTTGTGTTAATAAAAGCTACATTGTTATCTATATCAACCGTATAGGTAAACTTTGGTTGCGGTAAAGGAACAACTTGTATAGAGTGCATTTCAGACTCCGCATCACCGCAGCCGGTATTACTGGCTTTTATTGATACATAATAGAGCCCTGTGTTAGGAAATGTATAGTTATAATCTGCCTGGCCGGCTTGCAATTCGTACAAGAATTTTTTTGCTTCATCATAAAAACGATAATAAAAAACAGTGGCGTTGGCCGTTAAGTTTATAAATGTTACAGGTGAACCCAGGCAAACCGTTTTTTGATCGTTTTTAATAGACATTATTGGCGTTATGTTTGACGGCGCAACGTCTATTGGATGTTTGAAAGATAGGGTATCAATCCCGCAGTTATTAGTTGCTTTCATATAAACACGCCACCTGGCATTGTTTGGTATATTTACAGTACGAAATACTGCAGCTGTTATATCAACCTTGGGTACGTGCTCTATTTCTACATCATTTTCATCCACCAGATAAAAATCATACTGTTTATTGGTGCCCGGTGATTTGTTTTCTACAGTAAGCGAAAGCGAACCACATGCCTGAGTAGTACTTGGGTTTATTATTGCAACTGGTGTGGCCGGGCTTACGATAATATTCACAGTTTTGGGCGGCTGTGCAGTGCAATTATTGGTGATAGTTAACGATACGGTGCGTGTAACATCTGTTCCATCTGCATTCGGGGTAAATGTTTTAACCGGATTTTTATCTGTCAAAAACGTGCCATCGCCAAAATCCCACCTGTATGTAGTACCCGGAAGGTCAGGGGTAGACGTATTATTAAAAATAACCTGCTGTGTTGGCCCGCACACTTGCGTTTGGGTTGGCGTAAAATTTGGCGTAATATCTGCACCATTGGTTATGGTAACCGTATCAGCATTTGGCGGGCAGTCGGCTGATCTTATTGTCCAGGTGAATTTGTATATCTGGCCCGGTTGTAAGCCACTTACAATAGCATTTGGGTCGGTTTTGTCACTAAAGTTTAAACCAGCCTGGCTCGATGCAACTGTCCATTCACCCGTGCCCGACGATGGGTCATTACCATGTAATGGATAAGTGGTTTTAGCGCAAATAGGTTCATCCGAACCGGCGTCTGATTTTGGAGCGGGCTTAACCGTAACAATAACCTGTTTTAAAGGCCCGGGGCATGTACCGTTATAAGGAGTTACAGTGTAGGTAACGGTACCGGATGTGCCGGAGTTATTTACCAATACATCCTGTATGCTTGTAACAGTTGTGGGTACCGTAGGGTTGGTGCCGCCTGTAATGCCATTTGTAGCCGCACTTGTCCAGATGTATGTTGTTGTTCCCGCTATGTTTGATGACAAGGTTATGCTTGCCGGGTTATTGCTGCAAATTTCCGGATTAACCGGGATTGCGGTAATAGCGGGTAGCGGGTGTACCGTTAATTTTAAATTGAACGGCGTACCTGCGCAACCCTTTAATGTAGGAATAATAGTGTAAGTTACAATCGCGTCGGTATTAATGTTATTGGTGACCAGGTCATTGATAGTATTGGTACTACCCGTGGCACTAAAACCACTGGCTGACCCAGTAGTTATGGCTGCCGTCCAGGTAAAGGTTGTTAACGGATTTGCCGCGGTAATGATATAATTAAAAGGATCGCCGCTACAAACAACTGCTGGAGAATTTGGATTGGTAACCGTAGCTTTTTTAATAATCGTAATAGGTACTGTGCTGGTAATAATATTACATGGGGCAGCAAGTGATGTAGTTACCTGGTAAGTTAACGTTACCTGCCCATTGGCAATATCGGCAGCAGTAGGGGTGTAGGTGGTGTTTGGGGAGTTTGGAGTAGTGAAAACACCTCCCGTAGGACTTGTCCATTGCACGTTGGTAACCAAACCGCCAACGCCGGGTGTGCCAGATAAAATTACAGGTGTACCTTCGCAAACATTTGGCTGTGGTGGCCCTGCCGATACCATTGGCGCGACAACAAATGTTAGTACTTGTGTATCTGGGGCCGGTGGACCACAGCCATTAGTATGAACAACGTTTATTGTATAGGTATCGTAGTCATTAAAAATAATACGGGGGTATTGGCTATTAGCTGTACTGCCGGCCTCATAGGTAAAGGTGCCACCATTAGCACTGGTAACTGTCCATACGTAGGTAGTTGGTAAAGCCTGGGCAGTACCCTCTAATATTGTTTTTGTGGTTGTTGCAGTTGGATCGAAGCTTAGTGTTACACCCTTGCCGCAAACATTAGCACCGTCAGCTAACTCAGCTTTTGGCACATCATTTACAAAAATATCTCTTACAGGGCCGGCTACCGTACCGCAACTTAGCGTGATAATATCAAGTCTTATTTTGTAAGCACCTGCCTGGTTAAAGGTAAAAGACGGAATTTTATCGGCCGCATTAAAGGTAACACCACCAACAGGGCCGCTTACTATAACCCAGTTATAGGTTGTGTTGGTATTACAAACTTCATCAATTACCGATGTATTAACAGGAGTTAAAGGGCCTGTCGCTAAACAATAGTTAGTGGGGATGGTGAAATTTGGTTCGGGTGCTTTTTGAATACAAATATCATATTCCTTGTCCTCAGCAGTACAACCAACACTTCCATTTTGTAAGCGCAGTTTTACTTTATAACTTTTATTAGTTAAAAAGGTGTATTTAAAAGGCTGATCTATCGCGTAATTTGTTTGAACCGAAACCCCGTCAACATACCAGGTATATTTACTTGTAAGGCTTTTACAATTAAGCGTGTTACTGGTTGGATCCTGACCCGGATCTGATATATTTACAAAGGTTACTTCAGAACCAACACAAGCGGCTATTGGGTGTGTGAAGTCATTTTTTGGTGGCGCTAAAACCTTAGCATAACTTGTTAATGGGGTAACAATATTTGGGCAATATGGACTTATTGGCTGTAAATCTACTTTAAAAACATTGTTCTGCCCGTTAACTGACCTGCCGCAAGATGCTAATGTGTAATTATGTACAACTGTACCACCAGCTTTAATAATATCGCAATAAGTATAATTTTCAGTTGTTCCGTCGCCCCAATTTACTCTATAACTAAGACCGGGATAGTTCCGTTGTATGCCTTGCGATCCTGTTATAATAACATTATATGTGAGCTGACTTGCACTATTTAAACATACAGTAGTACTACCGCTAACACTAAAGGCATTATTTACAACATTATTTATTAAAATGAACGATTTTGTGCCAATTATACCCCCTTTTTCAGCTTTCACTGTAATGGTATAATTAGCAAAACCCGCGGCAAACGATGATGGAATTGGCTTATTAGTAGCCTCTGTAGCCTGGGTTAACTCATTAAAAAAACTTGCTGTCGCATTAGCTCCAGCTGTAGATGTATTTATAAAATCATAAGGTGAGGGTGGGTTAGATTCATCAGCAATACATGCGCCAAATACTTCGGGGTTATTGTTACTAATTAATTGGGATGAAATGCTTGCAGATACACCTAGCACGGCGTTTATGCTAAATGGTGCAGAAGAAGCACTATTTATCCCCGGCGCAGGCAAGCTTGATGATACCCTTAACCTATAACCTGTACCTGCCGGAGTACCTGCCGGAATTATACCATTAACAAAAGTTCCATAAAACCCTGAAAAAGTCCCTATTGGAGTTGCGGTAGCGAAACTGCCTGATGCATCGGAGAGAAAGAGCGTGAACGTATTACCAGTACCTATACAACCCGATGTATTGTCCACATGGATAGGCAGCGTTATGCTTGACCCCCTCCCGTAAGGTCCCGGGTCAACAGCGCCCACGGTAATAGTTTGCGCAGAAGAAGCGGTTATTACAAGTAGGGGTAAAAAAACAAGAAATAAACCTTTAATAAAAGCTTTACCCATCAATTATCATCAAAATCATTTTCATAAGCGGTAGCGGAAATAATAAGTGTATTATAGCCTCACTGTTATACAAACTTATAGTTTATCTGATCTTTATACGAAACAAAATTGGCTGTGTTACAAGTGCATTGATATAAATGAGCAAAAAAATGTGATACTTCCCGAGGTTATTAACCAAAAAACAAATAAGAAATTAGTATCGCCGCTATTACCCCGGCAAAATCGGCAATTAAGCCGGCGGGGATCGCATACCTGGATTTTTTTATCCCTACCGATCCAAAATACAAGGCAACTATGTAAAATGTAGTATCAGCCGAGCCATTAAATACCGAACCAAGCCGGCCTGCAAAACTATCCGGACCGTAGGTTTGCATCACGTTTATCATCATAGCTTTTGAACCTGATCCGCTTAAAGGCTTCATATAGGCAACCGGCATGGCATCAACAAAACGGGTATCCATGTTTAAATTTGTAGCTGCCCATCTTACACCGTTATTCAGATAATCGAGCGCGCCACTGTTACGAAAAACGCTTATAGCAACCAGCATGGCTACTAAATAGGGGATTATCTTTACAGATACCTCGAAGCCGCTTTTGGCACCATCAATAAAACTCTCGAACACGTTTACCTTTTTGCGTAACGCGCCTAAAATAAATACAGTAGGTATGGCAAACAGCAACAAGTTACTGGCTACTTTAGATACTGTTGTTATTTGCTCTTTATCAAGGTAATGCGTAAAATAAAAAACCAGTAGGGCAATAAAGGCCGTCATTCCGCCCAGCCAGCTTACAATAACCCTATCAAAAAGGTTTATTTTTTGTTTAATAGCCACCGCTATCATTCCTACAACTGTTGCTACATAAGTAGCTATTATGCAGGGGATTAAAACATCAGCAGGATCTTTTGCATGCAATATAAAACGTTGTGCTATAATTGTTACGGGCAGTAATTGCAGCCCCGATGTATGCAGCACCAAAAACATGATCTGCGCGTTTGATGCGGTTTCTTTATTAGGGTTAAGTTCCTGCAGGCTGCTCATGGCCTTTAAACCCAGTGGGGTAGCGGCATTATCTAAACCTAACAGGTTAGCCGAAAAGTTCATCATCATTTGCCCGGTGGCAGGATGCTTCTTAGGTACTTCGGGGAATAAACGACTAAGGAACGGCCCTACAATACGCGACAAGAAATTCATAGCGCCGGCGCGTTCGCCAATGTTAAGGATACCCAACCATAACACCATGTTACCTGCCAATGGCAGCGCGATATCCATTACCGATGATTTGGAGCTGTCAAACATGCCATCAACCAACAGCTTAAAGGCATCTACATCACCAAAAAACACCAGTTTGCAAAATGCTATCACAAAAGCAATAAGAAAGAATGCTATCCAGATGTAGTTTAAGGCCATAGTAATGATTCAGGCCATGAAGATAATTTTTTTTGAATAATTTATCAGGATTAACCATATTTAAATCAATTTATTTGCTTCGCGATGAAAGAAACAGCCCATACTTTGAATACAGTTATTAACGATTTCTTACAAAATACCGCATCAAGCGTAAATTGGGGAAACGAAGCAGCACCAGGCAAGTGGACAAACAAAGAGATAATAGGTCATTTAATTGATAGCGCTCATATTAACCTGCAACGTTTTGTACGCTGTACTTACGAGGAGGGTTTTAAACTGATCTATTTTCAAGAAGAATGGGTACAGGCACAGCATTACCAGGATGCAGATATCACCCATCTTCTAAAACTTTGGGAACTGGTTAACCGGCAAATAGTACACGTGTTGCAAAACTATCCTGCTAATCGTACACAAATTAAATGCGACAATGGCCGTGATGGGCCATCATTTAACACGGTTGAGTTTTTAGCTAATGATTATATTGTGCATATGCAGCACCATCTAAATCAGTTAACACGATCATGAGCACTTCAGGATATTCGGGTACGCCATTGGCAAAAAAGCTTGGAATAAAATCGGAGTTTAAAGTTAAGCTTATTGGTGAGCCCGGATATTATTTAACACTGTTTACAGACCTGCCCACGAATGTTTATTTTGTTGCAAATAAAGAAAGCCCGGTGAACCTTATTCATTTTTTTACAAAAACTAATGCCGAACTGTTATTTCAGCTTCCGGAGTTAAAGCAACAAATTACACAAGATGGCATAATATGGGTTTCCTGGCCTAAAAAAGCCTCAAAAGTAGTTACAGATATTACTGAAGACAAAATAAGAGATTATGCACTTCAAATAGGACTGGTAGACATTAAGGTTTGTGCTGTAGACGAAATATGGTCGGGCTTAAAACTGGTTATTCCGGTTAAAAATCGTATTAATGTTAATTATAAGCCGTAATGCTTTTGTCTGATACGATACGGATGCTATATTCCCGCCGGGTAGGGTTGTAGGGTACGGCATCATTCACCATAACATAAATCTCCCCAAGCTCTTTTACCTTAAAGTATTGTACATCTGCGGTGCTGTTCTCTTTATTTACATATTGCGATATAGAATTGTATAGCATGTTATATTGGGCCAGTTCGTTTGTTTCCATCTCAATAAACATGCGCTTGCCATCACTTCGCAGGTTAATATTCACATAAGTACCGCCTGGGATGTTAAGATTGTATTTTCTTATATTCTTTTTCTCATCTTTTTTGGTGAGCATATAACCTTTGGCTGTAAAAAATGTATCGGCTTTGTTGATATTGTTATGCAGTACGTAACTCAGATCGTCATACGATATCAGATTACTTTGTGCAAAACATGCTGTTGCGAAGCAGAAAAAGAGTGTGGATGATAGCAGCTGTTTCATGATATTTTTGACCGCAATTGGCCATCTGTTTATTTAGCGTCAATATATTGAATTGATATTTTATTATTATCTCAAAAGCATAACTTAGCATAATTATTACATTACTATACTATGCCTACAATAAAACTATCACGCGTTAGCGGCGACTATGGCTTTGAAGCCACCGACGAATATGGCCACACCGTACGTATGGACAGCAGCCCCGAAAGTGGCGGTCAAAACTTTGGCGTACGCCCTATGCAAATGCTTTTAATGGGTTTGGGCGGATGCTCGGCCATTGATGTTATTGCCATATTAAAAAAGCAACGCCAGGATGTAATTGATTACAAAATGGTTATAGCCGGTGAGCGTGAAGCAGGCAAGGAGCCATCTTTATGGCAAAACATTACGTTAGAATTTCATTTATATGGTACTGTTGATGAAGATAAGGCTAATAAAGCTGTAGAATTATCGCTTAATAAATATTGCTCTGTAGCCGCCACGCTTTACAAAGCAGATGCTGATATTAAATGGAAGGTAATTATCCATCCAGCCGAATAACAATATCAAGTGCCGTATGCAGCAGATTATACCTATACCAACATTACATTTATTCCCTGTACTGGATGAATTGTTGATTGAACTGCTTACGTCATTATCAGCTGATGACTGGAATAAACCAACTGTAGCCCGTTTATGGACGGTTAAAGATATTGCCGCGCACTTGCTTGATACAAATGTACGTACCATATCGTACGCACAAGGTTACGAGGTGGCAATTGCCAAACAAATAAACAGTTATCAGGAGCTTGTAGCTTATTTAAACGAACTGAACGCTACCTGGGTTAACGCTATGAAGAGGGTTAGCCCGCAATTGCTTATTCACCAGTTGGAGAGCACCGGTAAACAATATATCCAATATTTAAACACACTAAAACCTTTTGAACAGGCTAAATACTCGGTTGCCTGGGCAGGAGAGGAGACCTCATTAAACTGGTTTGATATTGCGCGCGAATACACCGAAAAATGGCATCACCAGCAGCAGATACGTGATGCAGTTGGTATCCCCGGTTTAATAACTAAGGAATTATTTTATCCTTGCATAGATACATTTATGTATGCCTTGCCGCATTCTTATCGCAATATTGATGCAACAGAAGATACAGTAATTAAAATAACTGTAAGCAGCAACATTGGTGGCGACTGGTATTTACAAAAAGCTGCCGATAATTGGCAACTTTTGAAACAGCAACCATCAAATACTATCCACTCAGAGGTTATTATTGACCCGGATACCACTTGGAAATTCCTCACAAAAGCTATTACCCCGCAAGCTGCCATGGCAAAATCTACGGTTATGGGGAATACACAATTAGGCAATACAGTATTCAGCACCATAGCTGTGATGGCATAAAATCCTCCATATTGTATGCTTTTAGATGCACATTTTAGTGCATGTTTAGCCTTTCGGCCTGAAAAGTTGACTAAATTATTTAGTTGGTACGCTCATTAGTGTAATATGTTATGGCATAGTACTTTAATCATGTTTTATAAAACCTACTTGCCTCTGAAATAAACAACCAAACGCTTAGAATGCTGTACTGGCATTAATGTTGCCTTGTGGGTGTAGTCTGACTATACTGTTTAGCAGACAATCAAAAATAACACAACATGAAAACAAATTTAAAAAAAGCTTCAATACTGCTTACCGGTTTATTGGTGAGCGGTTCACTATTTGCCCAAACCGATTCATTAGACACTAAAAATTATGTTAAACCATTTTCGGGCGGTCCTTTCCGTACGTGGTCAATAGGTGTTCATGGTGGTTTATTAACCCCATACACAATTTTTGGCGCCAATGGCAGGCAAGATTTTAGAAAACCTCAATCTGAAATAGGTTATGGTGGTTACATTAAAAAGCAATTTTTACCTGGTTTTGCTTTACAAGCCGATTTCCTTCGTGGTGAAGTAAGCGGTACTAATGGGCAGGTAGGCGTTGGTACGCCAAATAGCTTTAATACCAAATTAAACTGGTCTGGTGCATTAAGCGCGAACATTACACTGGCAAACATTAACTGGTTCAGCAAAAAAAGCTCTATACAGCCATACTTAACTGCCGGTGCGGGTTACATGGGTTATAAAACAACCACAACTGATGCTGCAGGCGCTACCACTACCTATGGTGATGGCAGTATCAAAGAATGGTTTGTACCGGTTGGTTTAGGTTTTAAAGTTAATTTAGGTTCAAGTGTAAATTTAGACCTAGGTTACCAGGTTAACTTTGTACAATCAGACAATTTTGATGGTTATAATGTAGGATCTGGCAACGATAGGTTCTCTTATGCTCACATTGGTTTAGAGTTTGCTTTGGGTAGTTCTAACAAACCACAATTAGCTACTTACAACCCGGTTAACTCCATGCGTACCGAATATGTATGGGAAAACCAACAAACTAAAACCATGTTGCAGGCACAAATTGATGCCGAAAAAGCTAAGAACGATCAGTTAAGAAATGATCTTAACACTACTAACGCTAACTTAGCTAAGTTAACTGTTGATAGCGATGGTGACGGTGTATTGGATATTAACGATAAATGCCCTAACACACCTGCTGGTACTAAGGTAGATGGTTCTGGCTGTCCGTTAGCTGCCCCAACAACAACTAAAGTATATATTACTGAAGAAGACAGGAAAGTTGTTCGTGAAGCGATCAAAAACCTTGAATTTGATTTTGGCA
>NZ_JAQBOI010000239.1 GCF_028288105.1 Mucilaginibacter sp.
CGCCCACAAGCCTCAACAAAAAAAATCATAAGTTAAATTTACCTTAAACGCTCTCAGTGAAAGCTAAGGGCGTTTTTTATTAAAGTTCTCTTCTTGTTGGTGTCCTCACCAACAAGCCGCTATACTCACCTTGTAATAGCCTGTCCTAAGTGTTGTTGGTGAGGACACCAACAAAGGGAAAAGGGATTTATCATGTTACTCCTTTAGACAAAAAAGTTTTATGTTTGACGCACAATGCCTTTAGCATATATCATTTTCCTAATCCTTTTGCTTACAGCAACTTATACCAGTCATAAAACCGGCAAATTAACATTGAGCGGAGCTATAACCGGCGGTGTGGTTGCTTTGTGTATTTACATGGGTATCGGGTTTATTGGCATTGCTATACTGGCTACCTTCTTTGTTTTCGCTACAATAGCCACATCCCACAAAAAGAATACGAAAAGGAACTTAGGAGATGGTCAGCATCCCGAAAAACGCGATGCCCGGCAGGTATTAGCCAACGGTGGTTTACCTGCTATATTAGGTTTGTTGGCCTTTATAATACCTGATAATGTACTGCTGGCAACTATACTAATGGCAGCAGCATTCGCATCAGCCACGGCAGATACTTTATCGTCAGAACTGGGTACGGTTTATGGCAAACGGTTTTATAATATCATCACTTTTAAACCAGACGAAAAGGGCAGGGACGGGGTAATAAGTTTGGAAGGCATACTCATCGGCATTGCAGGTGCGGCAGTTATCGCATCCGTTTATGCTATCGGATTTGGCTGGAACAGCATGTTCTTAAATATTATAATTGCAGGCACAGCCGGTAACATAGCCGATTCTGTTTTGGGCGCTACACTGGAAAGGAAAGGCTATATGAATAACAACGAAGTAAACTTCCTGAATACTTTTATAGCTGTTATAGTTTGCTGTTTATTAGTGTATTATAACTGATAGGTTAATTTACTACTTTAATACAACCTGTGCTGTATTCCTGTTGGTTTGTTTCATTAAAACAGTTCTGCCGGCTGTTAACTCATCAAGCGTATCATCTGTATAATGCCTTAAGGTTATCAGCGTAAGCTCGCTGTTATATTTCACTTTAAATAATTCTTTCAATGCCAATAGTAACCTATCAAAGCGTTCTGCCGTGTAATCAATACAGGCGGTAAAACTTAGGGCAGATGTTTGCATCAGGTTAACCTTTATGTGATGATCGGCAAACACGCCGAAGATCTCGCTTAAATGGCTTTCAGAGATAAAAGAGTAATCGTTGGTAAATATGGAAAGCAATACCTGGTTTTGTTTTACAATAATTACAGGCTTCTCAAATTTGCTGATCACATTTTCCTTTATCACCGTGCCTGGTGCATCGGGGTGGGTAAATGGCTTAACCAGTAGCGGTATATTGGCGTTCTGCAGGGGTTTTATTGTTTTTGGATGGATAACACTCGCGCCATAATAAGTCATCTCTATGGCTTCCTGATAGCTTAACTCGTCAAACTTAATGGTATCTGCAAAAAATTTTGGATCGGCGTTTAATATGCCGGGTACATCTTTCCAGGTGGTAACAGATTCGGCATTCAGGCAGGAGGCAAGTATAGATGCTGTATAATCAGAACCTTCGCGACCAAGTGTAGTAGTAAAATTCTCGGATGTACCACCTAAAAAGCCCTGTGTTACCACCACGCCATTATTTAAAAGGGCAGGGATATCTTTCTGGACGCTTGCACGGGTTTTATCCCAATCTACAATGCCTTCACGGTAAGTATTATCTGTATGGATATAGCCGCGGACATCCAGCCATTTACTGGTGATACCTTTATGATTGAACCATGCGTTAACAATCCGGGTAGATACCAATTCGCCGATGGATACGATCTGGTCATAAATAAAGTCGTAATCGTCATGCGGTTCGTCCTCTATCATCCAGTCTATCTCTACAAAAGTATTGGCTATATCATTAAACACCGGGTGGTTCTCGCCAAATAGTTCATGTGCAATGTGGTAATGATATTCCTTTATCCCTTCAAATATCTCATGCAGATCGTCTGTTCCATTGAAATACGCATTGGTCAGTTTCTCAAGTTCATTAGTGGTTTTGCCCATTGCAGATACCACCACTAATATTTGATTACCTGTGTAATTTTTAACAACATTGCCCAGGTTGATAACACCCTCTGCATCTTTAACAGATGCCCCGCCGAACTTAAATACCAGCATTTTTATGTATGTATTGTGCAGCGACAGATTGCGGTCGCATTAGTTTTTTAATTTGTGAATAGGGTAGCAGCAACTCCGTTTTACCGGCCGCATAAGGTTTTATCTCATATTGGTTGTACACGAATTTGATCCCTGCCGGTGTAATAGAGTAATTTTCATTCAGCGCGAACTTATTATCCTTAAAAAAATAATCGCGCGCCAGCGATGAGGTGTCGGTCAGCTTTTCATTCTTTCTGAAGATCTGCTCCGCTATTTTTGTGAGTTCGGTATGGTAACCATCGACTAAAATATCATCAAGCGTTACGTTCTTGTTTGTTTTACCATCCCAGTTTATAAAACCTGTAAAGCTTGCACCATGCGCACCTCCCTGAAAATTGTAACCGCCATACTCAAGCGCTACTAATGCCGAATCCTGGCCTATAACTTTAACATAGCTATCCAGTATGTAATACATAGCCGATTTTGGGTTGTCCTTTTTGAAATCTGTGTACGATCTTAGAAAAGCTGCTGCCATTGTATTTAAGCTGGTATCCGGCTTTTCACTCAGCATAAACAAATTTAATAGCTTACGCTTAATGGTATCATTTAAAATAGCGTTACCCTTAAACAGCGGATATTTTATTTTAACTACGGTGCATGCACTATCTGCTTTGCTGCCACAATCGGCGGCACGCTCATGTATAGCCTGATAGGTATAAGCAAGCGTATCTTTAAATATGGCGTCAGGTTCTTTTTTACCCGGGGCGCCCCACTCGCAAGAGCTTAACCCTAAAACAGCTAAAAGCAGGAGTGATGTTACTTTCATAGTTATAAAATTGCTATCTGTTCTTTTGATAAGGATGCATTTAACCAGCCCGCTTCAATATTTGCTTCGTATTTACGATAAAAGCTTATCGCAGGTTCGTTCCAGTCAAGCACTTGCCAAACCATGCCGCTAAAGCCCAGTTCGCGTGTTTCCTGAAACAAACGATCAAACAAGATCTTGCCTATGCCTTTACCTCTATATTTTTCGGTAACTATCAGGTCTTCCAGATATAAACGGCAGCCCTTCCAGGTAGAGTAGCGCACATAGTATAGTGCAAAAGCAACTATTATACCATCAGCCTCGGCCACAAAAGCCTTCCAAACAGGTTTAGTGCCAAAACCTGCATCTTCAAACTCTTCAAGCGTAACGGTAACTTCCTCAGGGGCGCGTTCAAATAAAGCCAGTTCATGAATAAGCTCCATCAGCCTTGGGCAATCTTGTTTTACGGCTATTCTTATATTAAAATTATTTGTCATTTAGTTATTAGTCATTGAGTCAATAGTACTCAACAGATTTTATTTTTATAAATTATTCACCAATCAACTTAATCAACCACTCACTAATTATTCTTAAAATGTTTAACCACCCGGCCGCCAAATATAGTACTACCTAAACGTACCATATTGCTGCCCTGTTCAATTGCAACCTTATAATCAGACGACATGCCCATAGACAGTGTGTCAAACGATTCTTCCTTGCGGAAAAAGCTAAGTTTTATGCCGTCAAAAAAGGTTTTTAATTCGTAATACTCATCTTTTATTTGCTTTGCAACATCGGTATTAGTGGCGATACCCATTAATCCGCGTATGCGGATATTTTTTAATGCGGCATATTCCTCGCTGCGTAACAGTTCAATAGCTTCATCGAATCCTAAGCCAAATTTGGTTTCTTCATCGGCAATATAAATTTGCAGCAGGCAGTCAATAACACGTTTGTTTTTTTCGGCATGCTTATTTATTTCCTGTAAAAGTTTTAAACTATCAACAGATTGTATCATGCTAATGAAGGGCGCAATATATTTAACCTTGTTAGTTTGCAGGTGGCCAATCAGGTGCCATTCAATATCTTTAGGTAATTGTTCCTGCTTTTCAACCAGTTCCTGTACTGTGTTTTCGCCAAATAAACGCTGCCCGGCATCGTAGGCTTGCTGTAGGTCTGCTGCCGGTTTTGTTTTAGAAACAGCCAGCAGGGAAACATTTATATCCCCGGTTTCTTTTTTTAAGCTTTTGATATTATCTGCAATGCTCATTTATCCGTAATTTTGCTTTTTATAACGCCGCTAAATTACAGAATGCAAAAATATATAAGCTTGTTTTTTTCAGTATTGCTTTATTTAACCGCTTGCAAAAGCAATGATGTGCCAGATGGTATCATCAAAGAGAAGGAGATGATAAGCTTACTTACCGATGTACACCTAACTGATGGGGCCATATACACACTGCCGCAAATACCCGATAGCCTGTATAAATATGGCAGGGCTAAATATATTGCTGTGTTTAAAAAACACCACACAACCGATGATCAGTTTCAAAAAAGCCTTAAATATTATTCTACACAACCGGATAGGTTGCAGGAAATGTATGGCAAAATAGATGCTATTATTAAAGCTAAGATAGACTCTGTAAACCGCCCGGTTAAGCCACCCAAACCGGTTGCCCTTAAAAATATTAAAAGTAAAACCGATACCGCTGCAAAAGGTAAAGTTGATTCTGTAAAACACCCGGTTAATACAATAAAACCAATTAGCAAGAAACTTACTATGAAAGCCAGGATCGATTCGATGAGGCAAGCCGCGAAGCTTGCTAAGAAAGCCAGGACCGATTCATTAAAGCGTATCGCAAATAAATCTAAACACGCCCGAAAGAAATTTAAGAATGCTGTATCCCCTCAATAGCGCAGATAAACTTGGGTTCACCGAGGTAAAAGAACTGATAAAAGCGCATTGCCTTAGTGTTATGGGCCAGGAAATGGTTGATAAGATACAGGTAATGAGTAATTACGACCTTATTGCTAAATTCCTGAACCAGGCAAACGAGTTTAAGAACATCCTGCAAAATGATGCAGCCCTGCCTATAAATAATTTTTACGATATAAAATCGCTGGCCAATAAGGCGCGTATTGAAGGTTCCTTTTTGTCTGAAGAAGAGTTTTTTCAGGTTCAGGCATCGCTAACTACCGTTTTCGCGGTGATAGCTTATTTTAGCGAACGCGAAGGTATCTATCCAAACCTGGAAGCGCTGT
This sequence comes from Mucilaginibacter sp., assembly GCF_028288105.1. GTDB lineage: Bacteria > Bacteroidota > Bacteroidia > Sphingobacteriales > Sphingobacteriaceae > Mucilaginibacter. The sequence continues at coordinate 5,261 of NZ_JAQBOI010000239.1, forward strand.
TTGAGCACCTGCCGATAGAGAAAGCTATCCTGAAAAAGATTGATCTGATCATAGACCCCAAGGGGAAAATAAGGCACAATGCATCGCGCGAGCTGATGGATATCACATCGGGTATTGCAAAGGCCGAACAGGAAGCCCGTAAAAAAATAGACCAGATATTTAAAACCGCATCCAGCAACGGCTGGACGGCCGATGGTTCATTAACTGTGCGCGATGGCCGTATCTGTATCCCTTTATTAGCAGAAAATAAGCGAAAGATAAAAGGTTTTATACACGATGAATCGGCATCGGGCCAAACGGTTTATATAGAGCCGGAAGAAGTGTTCTCGCTCAATAACCGCATCCGCGATCTGGAGTTTGACCGCCGCCGCGAGATCATTAAGATCTTAACGTCGTTAACAGACGAATTAAGGCCTTATGTGCCACTTTTACTATCGTACCATGGTTTGCTTACCAAGCTTGACTTTGTACGCGCCAAGGCCCTGTTTGCCATTGATATTGAAGGCGAAATGCCTAAGGTAGTTAACGAAGCGAGGCTAAGGTTGTTAAATGCCCGCCACCCTTTGCTATACCTGAGTTTTAAGAAAGACCATAAAACGGTTGTGCCGCTAAATGTGGGCATTGACGAAGGCACACGGGTGATAGTAGTATCGGGCCCTAACGCCGGTGGTAAATCTGTTTGCATGAAAACCGTTGGCCTGCTGCAAATGATGGTTCAGGCGGGCTTATTGATACCGGCGAGCGCCGATAGCGTGGTAGGGGTGTTCAGGCAGATCTTTGTTGATATTGGTGATGACCAGTCGATTGAAAGCGACCTGAGTACCTACAGCGCCCATCTATCTAAAATGAAGAAATTTGTGGAGGATGCCAATGGTAAAACGCTGATACTGATAGATGAGTTTGGTACCGGTACCGACCCGCAATTTGGCGGCCCTATAGCCGAAGCCGTGCTGGAAGCCT
>NZ_JAQBOI010000106.1 GCF_028288105.1 Mucilaginibacter sp.
CGGCGAATTTAATGATGCGGTAGATAGGCTTAAGATCAGTCCGCAAAGCAGGGACCTAAACCAGATTATTGCCAGGCAGCAAACTTTGTTAAACATGCAGGCAAACTCGCCGAAGCAAAGCTATATCCTATCCGATTTTCAGAAGAACATACAGGGCAGATCACCATTGGCAGATGCAGGTTTCCCGGTGAATTTGGTGCAACTAAAAGCTAATTCATTGCCCAATGTAGCGGTAGATTCAGTATGGATGCTAAACGCCACGCATCGCCCCGGCGAAAGTGAAAGGATAGTTGTAAGATTAAGGAACTATGCCGATAAATCTGCGGAGAAGATCCCGCTTAAGCTGATCATTAATGGTGTGCAAAAAGCAATAGGTAGCTTTACGGTTAATGCAAGGTCGGCACAAACAGATACATTATCGTTCTCTGGTCTGCAGGGTGGCTGGCAGCGTGCCGAAATTCAATTACAGGATAATCCTGTTACGTTTGATAATAAGTTTTACTTCACTTTTAATGTGAACAAACAATTGCCGGCTCTGCTGATAAACGATGGTACGGCCAATAAATATTTAAGTGCTGTTTTTGCTGCCGATCCCTTTTTTGCGCCAAAGCACGTGCCCGGTGGTAATGTAGATTATGCAGGTTTAAGCACGTATCCCATCATCATATTAAGCGATATTAAAACGGTATCAGCAGGATTAGCACAAGCTTTAAAAACTTATGTAAGCAAAGGTGGTACTTTGGTGGTGTTTCCATCGACCGATGCAGATTTGAATAGCTATAAAGCATTTCTACAGCCTATAGGTGCCGCTTATCCGCAGGGTTTGGTAAACGAAGCCACTAAAGTATCGGCTATAAATTTACAAAGCCAGGTGTTTAAAAGCATCTTTGAAGCATCACCACAAAACCCCGATTTGCCTGCGGTAAAGAAATATTATGCCTTAGCAACCGGTACCCGCCAGGGCGAATACCTGATGCGGATGCAGGCCGGCCAACCCTTATGGCAGGGCTCTACATTAGGCAAGGGAAAAGTGTATGTATCTGCCGTGGCTTTAGATGAAGACTTTAGTAACCTGCCGGTTCATGCGCTGTTTGTACCGGTAATGTTCAGGATAGCATTGCTGAGCGGGCACGATCAATCTTTGTTTTACACTGCGGGCAATAACGAACCCATAGAGACCGTTCCGCTGCAATCGACAGAGAAACAATTGGTAAAACTGGTAAAAGGCAACGAAACTATTATACCCGATGTAAAACAACAGGAGGGAAGCACTATGCTTTACCTGCCCGCGCAGTTGAGCGAAACCGGTATTTACGACCTTAAAAAGCAGGATAGCACGGCTGCGGTTTTGGCTTTTAATGATAACAGGACGGAATCTGACTTATCATACCTAAGCCCAAATGATCTGGAGAAATTATTCCCTAAAAACGCTACTTTGCTAAACGGGGATAAATTAAATGCAGATAGTATTGCAGGCTCTGCAAATTCGGGGCTTCAATTATGGAAACTTTGTATAATTTTGGCAATGATATTTCTGGCTGCCGAAACCCTGCTGATAAGGTATTATAAAACCAATAAAACAACTGTTTCGCAACCCACAGATAGTAACTAAACCCACCATAAAACAGCGCTAATGAATTTGCTAATCAAATCTGCCACTGTTGTAGACCCCGCTTCGCCTTTTAATAATAAGGTTGCCGATATTTTAATTGAAAAAGGCGTTATCAGTAAAATAGCAAAATCAATTGATGAAGATGTAAAAACTATTGACGCGAAAGGCCATTACGTTTCACCGGGCTTTTTTGACCTGAACTGTAATGTTGGCGAATTGGGATTAGAAACCAAGGAAGACCTCCAAACCGGAACAGCAGCAGCTGCGGCAGGTGGTTTTACTGGTATCGCTTTAATGCCTAATACTCAACCCCCCGTACATTCAAAAGCCGAAGTAGAGTACCTGCTTAACCGGGCTAAAGGTAACCTGGTTGATATATATCCCCTTGGAGCTATCTCCAGCAAACGCGAGGGCAAAGATATGGCCGAGATGTTTGATATGTTTAAAAGCGGTGCAAAGGCTTTTACAGATGGTAACCGCCCGGTTCAGGATGCGGGACTAATGGAAAGAGCCCTGCTGTATGTACAAAATTTTGGAGCTAAGGTTATTTCCTACCCGGAAGATACCTCCATCGCCGGTAAGGCAAAAGTTAACGAGGGTATAGTAAGCACTATGTTAGGCATGAAAGGCATACCCGCGCTGGCCGAAGAATTGATGATAGCCCGCGACTTATACCTTGCCGAGGATACCAATTCTGAAATCCACTTTACAACTATATCTACCGAGCATGCGGTAGAGCTGATACGCGAAGCAAAGTGCAAAGGAATAAAAGTTACCTGCGATGTTGCCGCCCATAATATTGTATTAACCGATGAGGCTTTAATGGGCTTTGATAGCTTATATAAAGTAAAACCTCCATTGCGCACCCAAAAGGATGTAGACGCTTTGGTAGCCGGCTTAAAAGATGGCACTATAGACGCCATTGTATCACAGCACACCCCGCACGAAATTGAATTTAAAGATGTGGAGTTTGAGGTAGCCGAGTATGGCATTTTAGGTTTGCAAACAGCTTTCTCGCTTGCCCTGCGGGCGGGTTTATCGGTGGGGCAGATAGTGGAAAAGTTGGCTATTAACCCACGTAAAATATTAAATGTTGGTGTGCCATCGCTAACAGAAGGTACGACCGCCAACCTGGTTGTATTCAGCACCGGTGACGAATGGGAATATACCCGCGCCGCTAATCGTTCAAAAAGTTTTAATTCACCATTTATAGGGCAGAACTTAAAAGGAAAAGTATTGTTAACCTGTAACAACAACCAAGTCTCAAAATTTTAATAACCAATCACATGACCGACCCAAAAGTAAGATCAGCCATTACAGGTGCTTTAAAGGCTTTTACACAATATGGTAACTTTGATGCCGCAGCACTTATCGAAAAATTTGATACCGTTTTTGCATCAGATGATGACTTTTTAACCAAGGTGGATTCGCTTGATGCCGTTTTTGATGAGCATCCGCAGTTGGAAGAGATCCGTGAGACTTTCTTTGATATGCTGATGATCAACTTCTTTAGTGAAGATGTAAAGAAACTGGAAGATGACTACCTGGAAACCCCTGAATGGGAAGCTATCGAAGAACAAACGCTTGATCGCGGTACCGAGCTATTGAATTTATTACTGTATCTGAACGAATGCGAGGACGAAAATATAGATCCTGAACTGGAAGATTATTTGAAAGAGTTTTTACTTGTTGATGAGGATGAGTTTCAGGACGAATACCGCATATACGAGCCTGTTATTGCTCAGCAGATGCTGATTGAAAGCCCTGTTAGCGAGATAAGCAAAGTAGCCAAAACCGTTCCTGAAGATTCTGAAGTGAAAGAGCTGTTTTACCCCATGATCTGTTTTTTCCAAAACCCGGAACCAAGCGATGCGGACAAAAACGCCATTGCAGATAATGCCGTAAATAAACCATTTGATATGGCTGTTTTAGAAATATTACTTAGCTTTAAATAAAATTAATCTATAACCCTTATTATAAAATGGAAACACCTGCACCAAACCCAACCGCAATTGCCACTAAGTGGGCAGTAATTTATTTAGTAGTATCTATCGTAATTACTTATGCGTTCCAGCTTCTTAATATCGACCAAAATTCATCTGTAAAGTATGTTGGTTACCTACCATTTATCGCTTTTTGCTTTTTAGCGCAAAAGGAATACAAAGACCAGTTAGGCGGTTTTATCACCTTTGGACAAGCTTTCAATCCTGGCTTTAGATATTCACTTTTTGGTGGTTTATTACTGGCAGTATTTATCTATCTCTATCTGGCCATATTAAGCCCGGAAATGTTAACCAAAGCAATGGAGCAACAGCAAACTGCAATGGCCGATAAAGGTATGTCACAAGATCAAATTGACAAGGCATTAGAAATGGGTAATAAATACGGTGCAATATTTGGTGCTATCGCAACTGCAATAAGCACATTAATATTTGGCTGTATTGTTAGTTTAATAGGTGCAGCAATCCTTAAAAAGGAACGTACTGCTTATGATGTTATTGACGAAACACCAAATGATCCAACTGTTTAAGTAAAGGTCATATATACAACAAGAAAGCCGCTTCAATTTGAAGTGGCTTTCTTGTTTAAATAGGTTTTGTTTTTGATTGGTATCCTCTGTCCCAGCGTTGTTCTGTTGTCACTAACAGGTGCTTGGAAGATTAGCGTTTGGGCTAAAGCCCATTTTCTGAGTTTTCTATCCGTCCCATAAATGGGACGGATAGAAAACTCATTTGTATTTATCATTGCCGTTGACTTTAGCCAACGTATTACAAACAAAACTCATAAGACTTTAGTCAAAATATAGCAGGCCTTGGTAGCAATACCTACAAGGGCGAATAAAGGGCGAAAATGGACGAACCCAAGGCGAAATAAAGCGCACCCAAGGCGAGGGTTAGCCACAAAAAAGCCGCTCCATAATGAAGCGGCTTCCTTGTTTATGTTTTAAAAGTTCCCCTTAAGGAATGGGGTTATTTTTTCATTACCTGTTTCACAATATCATTACCAAAGGCAAATACCATCAGCGATATTAACAGTACAAAACCAACTATCTGCGCGCGTTCCAGGAACTTATCGCTTAGCGGTTTGCCTTTTATCATCTCTATTACAAGGAAAACGGTATGACCACCATCTAAACCTGGTATAGGTAATAGGTTTGTTAATGCCAGTACCATTGAAAGAAACCCTACAAGGCTCCAAAAACGGATCCAGTCTACATGGCTGCCAAACATTACAGCAATGCCTATTGGGCTTGATATGGCTTTACGTGCCTTAACCTCACCTGTAAATATCTTAACTATGCCTTTTGCATTATCAGTGAACATGCTCCATGCTTTGGTAGCACCAATAGGTAACGAACCAAATAAGCCATATTTAATGGTGGTATCTTTTGGCAATTCCGCGTTAGGTTTAAAGCCTAAAACACCTTCTTTGTTAATTTGCGCGGTAAGCTGTAGTAACGAGTCGCTGCGTTTAATGGTAAGCTGTACCTGTTTGTTTTTGTTAGCACGTAATTGCGCCTGCATTTCATCAAAATAAGCTATAGCATTGCCATTTACGGCAAGTATACTATCACCCTTTTTTAAACCAGCCTGCTCAGCGCCACTTTTGTGTGCAATGGTGTCTATAGCAAATTTTACCCGTGGGATACGGTTAATAAATTCCTCGATACCATGATCAGAAAGGTCATTAAGAATGGTGGGAGGTACTTTAATGTCTAATGTTTGATTACCGCGCTGTACGTTAAGCACCGTTTTATCCAACAACACTTTCGAGCTGATCAGGTCTTCGAAACGGATGATAGGTTTGCCGTTAACCGAATTGATCTTATCACCGGCCTTAAGCCCCATTTTTTGACCTATAATTCCCGGGACTATACCATATTTAATATTGGCGTTGGGTGTGTAGGTTTCGCCATAACGGATGGTTAATATCCAAAATATGAATACACCCACTATAATGTTAACTATGATACCGCCAAGCATTACAATTAAACGCTGCCAGGCCGGTTTTGAACGGAACTCCCATGGCTGCGGCGGGCCCGCCAGCTGGTCTGTATCCATCGATTCATCTATCATACCGGCAATTTTCACATAGCCACCAAGTGGTAACCAGCCAATGCCGTACTCAACACCTTTATAGTTGAATTTAAAAAGACTTACACCCCAGGCATCAAAAAATAAGTAAAATTTCTCAACCTTTATTCCGAAAGCGCGGGCAGCTAAAAAATGCCCGAACTCGTGTAGTATCACCAAAATTGAAAGACCAAGTATTAATTGGCCAACCATTATTAAAACGCTCATTCGTTATATTTATATATTAAGATTGTATTGCCTTTAACGGCATTTGTTGTATTAAATTTTGCGCAAATATGCGTGTTTCTTTATCAGTATTCAAATAGTCGTGTAAGGACGGTTCTTTGATGTAATTAATTTTCTGCATACAGGTTTCAATTACATCGCTCATGGCCAAAAATCCGGTTTCATTCTTCAGGAAAGCCGCTACGGCCACCTCGTTAGCCGCGTTTATAATGCAAGGCATATTGCCACCGCGATTTAGCGCTTCATAAGCCAGTTTTAAGTTACGAAAGGTATCCAGATCCGGCTTCTCGAAAGTCAGGTTTGGGTAATCCATAAAATCAAAACGTTTAAAGCTGGTTTTAACCCGGTTAGGGTAGGTTAAGGCGTATTGTATTGGCAGCTTCATATCCGGCAGGCCCATCTGCGCTTTTATAGAACCGTCCTCAAATTGTATCAGCGAGTGTACAATTGATTGCGGATGCACGATCACATCTATTTGATCTGTCTGCAGACCGAACAACCATTTAGCTTCAATAACTTCGAGGCCTTTATTCATTAACGATGCCGAATCGATAGTTATTTTGGCGCCCATTACCCAATTTGGATGTTTCAGGGCCTGCTCACGGGTAGCACCGGCTAAAAAATCGATTGTTTTACCTCTAAAAGGCCCACCCGAAGCTGTAATAATTATCTTTTCTATTTTGCTGTAATCTTCACCAACAAGACATTGAAAAATGGCGGAGTGCTCGCTATCTACAGGCAATATTTTAACGTTGTGTTCTTTAGCCAGGGCGGTTATCATCTCGCCGGCTACTACAAGTGTTTCTTTGTTTGCTAACGCGATATCTTTACCTGCTTTTATGGCATTAATAGTAGGCTCTAACCCGGCAAAGCCAACCATAGCGGTTAATACAATATCAATATCCGGGTGGGTAACCGTTTCCTTAATAGCCTCGTGCCCGCTCAAAACCTTTACGGGTAAATGGGCAAGCGCCTCTTTAACCTGCAGATATTTTGTTTCATCACAAATGATGGCATACTGTGGCACAAACTCCAAACACTGTTCTATAAGCAGATAAGCATTTGAATGCGCTGTAAGTATAAATGCACTGAACAACTGACCGTTATCTCGAATAACTTCAAGTGTTTGTGTACCTATGCTACCGGTAGAGCCAAGGATGGCGATATTTTTTATCTTGTCCAATTATCTATAATAACACGTCATTGCGAGGTACGAAGCAATCTCTACATAAGCAAATCCAATAGCATAGTTTGGAGATTGCTTCGTACCTCGCAATGACGTCTGGTGTTTTAATTTGTAATATACGTTGTTAACTCGTCCGCGATTTTCCTGTCATTAGATAATCGCGGAACTTTGTTTTGCCCGCCAAGTTTCCCCTGGCTTCGCATATAGTTTATAAAAGTATCCTTTTTTAAACTTCTGACTATTAAAGGTTGCAATATGTTACCCTCAATAAGGTCAAAATAGTAAATATTTTTTTGCTGTAACGCTTTATCAACCTTTAATGCAAATGCTGCCAGGTTTTGAGGTTCTTTCCCAAACTCTATAAACCACTCATGATAAGGCAGTTCGCCTGCTGTAGGTGATACTTGTGGCGCTACAGTAAATTCAATAACGTCAACACCTTCTTCGGCGGCTACGCTCATTAATGCCTGTTCAACTTCTTCACCAATAACATGCTCGCCAAAAGCAGAGATATAATGCTTTATACGGCCGCTTACAACTATCTTATATGGGTTTTTTGATACAAACTTTACCGTATCGCCCAGGCTGTATCCCCATAAACCGGCACTGGTGTTCATTATAAGCGCGTAATTCTTATCAAGCTCTACATCTTTTAAGTTGATACGGGTTGGGTTGTCGTTAAAATATTCATCCGATGGGATAAACTCATAAAATATGCCCGCATCAACCATCAGCAACAAACCTTTTTCTTTTTGTGAGTCCTGAAAGGCAATGAAGCCTTCAGATGCAGGGTAAGTTTCAATGCTGTCTATCTTAAACCCGATGCTTTCTTCCATGCGGGCGCGATAGGGTTCGTAGTTTACACCGCCATGCACATATAGCTTAAAATTGGGGAATATATCTTTGATCTTTTTCCCGCCGGATACTGCAGATAGCCTGTCGAAATACATCTGGCACCAGGGCGGTATGCCCGATATCAGGCGCATATCCTCTTTAACAGTTTCTTTTACAATGGCGTTAACTTTTTCTTCCCAGTCATCAATACAATTTGTTTGATAGGATGGGAGCCGATTCTTTTGCAGGTAAGCAGGTACATGATGCGCCACAATACCCGATAACCTGCCGGTTGATACACCTGCTTTTTCATCTAATATGGGGCTGCCTTGTAGGAATATCATTTTGCCATCAACAAAGTCGGCATTGCCTGTTTCATGGATATAGCTTAACAAAGCATTACGGGCAGCTTTAATATGCTCGGGCATGCTTTCTTTCGAAATAGGGATATATTTTACACCCGATGTAGTGCCCGATGTTTTAGCCAGGTAAGCAGGTTTGCCGGGCCAAAGCACATTAGCCTCGCCATGGGTTATACGATCAATATAGGGACGAAGCTCCTCATAGTCGCGCACGGGCACATTCTTTTTAAAATCTTCGTATGATGTTATTTCGCCGAAATGATGGTCTGTACCAAAAGCAGTGTTTTTGGCATCGTTTATCAGGTTACTAAAAGTTTTTTGTTGAAGCGCAACCGCATTATGGCGAATGGTATTTAATTGTTTATTTACATACCAGGCAAATACCTTGCTTAATGCTGCTTTTAAACCCATCATTAATTGGTTTCGGCAATATCATCATCAATGTCCTGGTGGCTGTAAACCAATCGTTTATAAGTAGTCATTATCATTACTTGTACAGTAGGAAATGATAATGCAAACCAGAAAATACCTGCAATTTTTAATATATATGCCTCTGAGGTTGTGTTTTCTGTAGTGAACA
>NZ_JAQBOI010000309.1 GCF_028288105.1 Mucilaginibacter sp.
TGGACAGATTAACCAATTGCTTGGATGTGGTAATTGGTTTCAAGCCCGGTATTATAGGCACGTTGATACCTTCGGCACGGCAATTATTTACAAAATCGAAATACTTTTGGTTATCGAAGAACATCTGCGTAACAATGAACCCCGCGCCCATATCAACCTTTTGCTTTAAATATTTAAAGTCGGTTTTTAGGTTTGGCGCTTCAAAATGTTTCTCAGGATATCCGGCAACACCAATACAGAAATCTGTTTTCAGGATGCCGTCATAATGTTCATGCAGGTAAACACCGTTGTTCATGTTTACTACTTGTTGTAGCAAGTCGGTAGCGTAACAGTGGCCATTAGGGTTAGGTACAAATGAAGCGTCGCCACGGCGGGCATCGCCACGTAAAACCAATACGTTATCAATACCTAAAAACTGCAAGTCTATCAGTCCGTTCTCGGTTTCATCTTTGGTAAAACCACCGCAAAGCAAATGCGGAACGGTATCCACCTTATATTTATTCATGATGGCCGCGCAGATAGCAATAGTACCCGGGCGCTTACGGTAAGCCAGTTTCTCTAAAAGGCCGGTTTCGTGCTCCTTATAAATATAATCCTCGCGCAGCGAAGTAACATCAATAAACGGCGGCTTAAACTCCATTAGTGGGTCGATAGCATCATAAATACCCTGGATGCTTTGTCCTTTTAATGGTGGTATTAGTTCGAATGAGAAAAGTGTTTTGCCGTTGGCGTTCGCAATATGCTCCGTTATTTTCATTTTGGGTTGTAAGTCTTATCCTATTCGTCATTGCGAGGTACGAAGCAATCTCTGAAATGTGCATAAGCGATATGCTTATCGGGAGATTGCTTCGTACCTCGCAATGACGGGTTGTATATTAATAGTTAAGGTTCGGCCCTAACCAGCGTTCAACTGTATCTACAGACAAATTCTTACGCTCTGCATAATCCTCTATCTGGTCTTTACTTATTTTGTTTAAACCAAAGTATCTTGCCTGCGGATGCGCGAAGTAAAACCCGCTTACCGATGCTGCCGGTGTCATGGCCAGGCTTTCGGTAAGGTGCATATGGGCGTTATCTTCTGCTTTCAGTATCTCAAACAAAGTAGTTTTCTCGGTATGATCCGGGCAGGCGGGGTAACCCGGTGCCGGGCGGATCCCTTGGTACTCTTCTTTGATCAACTCATCGGTACCTAAATGTTCATCTTTTGAATAACCCCAGTATTCTTTACGTACCAGTTCGTGCATTTTCTCGGCAAAAGCTTCGGCAAAGCGGTCGGCAATGGCTTTGGTCATGATGCTGTTGTAATCATCGTAGTCCTTTTCAAATTTGGCTACCAGCTCATCGCAACCAATACCGGTTGTTACGGCAAAGCCGCCAAAATAATCGGCTACCCCGCTATCTTTAGGTGCAACAAAATCCGACAGGGCATAATACGGCTCACCTTTAACCTTTTCGTTTTGCTGGCGAAGTGTATGTATGCGTGTAAGCAAATGCTGGCGGGTTTCATCGGTATAGATTTCTATATCGTCGCCAACGCTGTTTGCCGGCCAGAAACCTATAACGCCATTAGCACGCAGCAATTTCTCGTCAACAATTTTCTTCATCAACGCCTGCGCATCGTCAAATAGTTTCTTGGCCTCGTCGCCCACAAATTTATCAGCAAATATTTTAGGGTAACTGCCACGCAACTCCCAGGTATGGAAAAATGGTGTCCAGTCGATATAGGGCACAAGCTCTTCCAGCGGATAGGCTTCAAAAACCTTGGTACCTGTAAACGTTGGTGCAGGTGCAACCGTATCTAAATTTATCTGGAACTTTTGCTCGCGGGCTTGTTCAATGGTCACAAAACGCTTATCGCTCTTTTTATTAGCGTGCGCTTCACGAGCCTTGGTATATTCGTCTTTTATGCCTTGTATATAACCATCACGTGTATCACGGTTCATCAGGCTGCTGCAAACAGTTACGCTGCGCGATGCATCCAAAACGTGTATAGCAGCACCCGAATAATGCGGCGCAACCTTAACGGCGGCATGGATCCTTGATGTAGTAGCCCCGCCAATAATTAACGGAATGGTAAACCCTTCACGTTCCATTTCTTTGGCAAAATGCACCATCTCATCAAGCGATGGGGTAATTAATCCGCTTAGGCCGATGATATCTACTTCCTGTTTCTTAGCCTCTTCTATAATACGCTGGGCAGGTACCATCACCCCAAGATCTATCACCTCGAAATTGTTACAGGCCAATACAACGCCTACAATGTTTTTACCAATATCGTGCACATCGCCTTTTACGGTGGCCATTAATACCTTGCCTGCATTTGCACGGCTGCCGCTGCTATCTTCACCCGCATCAATAACCCGTTGTTTTTCCAGCTCGATGAATGGCAGCAAATAAGCCACCGCTTTTTTCATTACACGGGCCGATTTTACAACCTGCGGCAAAAACATTTTACCGGCGCCAAAAAGATCGCCTACTACGTTCATGCCATCCATCAGCGGGCCTTCAATCACCTCTAAAGGTTTGGCGAATTTCTGGCGGGCTTCTTCTACATCCTCATCCAGGTATTCGATGATACCTTTCACCAACGCGTGTGATAAACGCTGCTCTACCGGGTTTTTGCGCCATTCTTCATCACGGACTATCTCTTTACCTTTACTTTTTATCGTATCGGCAAACTCTACTAATCTCTCGGTAGCATCATCGCGGCGGTTCAGCAATACATCTTCAACCAGTTCAAGCAGGTCTTTTGGGATCTCCTGATAAACTTCCAGCATACCGGCGTTTACGATACCCATATCCAACCCTGCCCTAATTGCATGGTAAAGGAATGCCGAGTGCATAGCCTCGCGCACCACGTTATTACCACGGAACGAGAAGGATATGTTACTTACCCCACCGCTTACTTTAGCGTAAGGCAGGTTTTGTTTTATCCAGCGGGTAGCTTCAATAAAGTCTACCGCGTAATTGTTATGTTCTTCAAGCCCGGTTGCTACTGTTAAAATATTTGGATCGAAAATAATGTCCTGCGGCGGGAAACCAACTTCATCAACCAGGATCCTGTAACAGCGCGCGCAAATTTCTTTGCGGCGTTCCAATGAATCGGCCTGGCCGGTTTCATCAAAAGCCATTACCACCGCGGCGGCACCGTAGCTAAGTATTTTACGTGCGTATTCCTTAAATTTTTCTTCGCCTTCTTTTAGCGAGATAGAGTTTACAATCCCTTTTCCCTGTAAACATTTCAACCCGGCCTCAATAACCGTCCACTTAGATGAATCTATCATGATGGGCAGCTTGGCAATATCCGGCTCACTGGCAACCAGGTTCAGGAATTTCACCATCACAGCTTCCGAGTCTATCATCCCCTCATCCATGTTTATGTCGATGACCTGGGCACCGCCTTCTACCTGTTGCAGGGCAACGGTAAGGGCTGCCTCGTAATCTTCGGCAAGGATAAGTTTGGAGAATTTTGGTGAGCCGGTAATATTGGTACGCTCGCCAATATTTACAAAGTTAGTTTC
>NZ_JAQBOI010000117.1 GCF_028288105.1 Mucilaginibacter sp.
ATCAAATCAGGACGGAATCGGCTGATGGTTTCAAATATTTCTTCACCGCTGGATAGCGCTTCTATCTCATACCCGGAATCGGAGAGCAGATAGGTAAGGACTTCCAATATGTCGTTATCATCATCGAGTACTAAAATTCTCTTTTTCATGCCGTGATTTGTTAATATCAACAAATTACCAATATTATGCCAATCGATTTAAAGGTTCATTTTTCACGTAATAATTGTCCAGCCTGAAGACCGATCTTTTTTTTACAGATCACGCTTTTTTCAACATGTTCCACTTTAAATGGGCGGCAGCTGATGCAAAACATCGCTCGACGATCCTAATTATGAGGTATTTACAAAGAAAACTGCCGCGTTATATTTTGGTGACTGGAAAAAAGCCGTTGACAAGGTGATCCGGGTTAATAAGGATTTTTTATTAAAAATAACAGGTATCCTTGATTAATAACGGAAATAGCGTTTCGTAGATTGTGCCAGGAAATGTTATTAAAAAGTATAAGATATCGACCAGCAGATCTTCATCATTTTTTGACCATGAACCTGCAATTGCTAGTCTATATCGTGATTTTTAAGCAATTCATTCCGAAAGTTAACTACTTCCCCGTACATCATATTTTTGTCAACATCATCTGCAAAAGTTCAAGGATTTTATCCAGGTCTTTGAGCAGTAATATTGATTCTAAACAAGTGGTTTCCAAGCCTTGCCAAACAAAAGATCTATGATATCTGAAGGTGCTTTTGAAGAAAGGCTTAATGATTAGGCTTTGCTATAATAGTGAATTTAATTAGTCAATGGGCAGAATTCAAACTATTCCAATAGTGCCCCATTTGTCCTCTGTCTTTGAATTGACTAACTAAAAAGGAAGTGCATTCCTGCTTAGCTATTGAATTTAAAGCTTCTGAAAAATCACAAAATGAATTAAAATACCAATCTCCAATATAGTAATAGTGCAAAATCATGGTCAGAAATTCCTTATCTACTTCTTTATTTATAATTAGATTATACAAGTGTCGTAAATTTTCCTCTTCAATATCTTGGTCTAACTCGCCAATTCCAGTTAATGTCATTGGCTCTACAACTGCATACCATTGAATAAAAATAATTCTTTTTAAGGCCTCCAAATTGTGAGTCTTTTTGTAAAACTCGCTATATTGAAGATAGATTTCTTTGTATTTATTATATATTTCCATACCAACTCCTGTATTAACAACATCAGGCTTTTTTATGTGAATGATGAGAGAGTTCTCCGCATCACTTAGTTTTAATAATAGTTTTTCCATGATTTTAAGGGACAATATTGACTCCGGCATTTCTAATTTGACCATTCAACGTAAAAACCCAAACTTGACTTCCATTTCTAAAAGTTTGATTAAAGGTTTGTATGCCAGCATTTGCTGCTTGTTTATTAACTGTTGGAACAAGGTTGTTAATATCTGATGCAACAGATTGAAATAAATTCATATATCTATTTTGTGATTCAATAGTTGTCGGATTTACATGACCTAATGCATCTCTAAATATATGACCATATAAGCTTTCCGCTGCACTTGTGGCAACCCTGCTGAATTTACCAATTGGTATAGCTGAGGCTATTTGAACTGTTGCTGTTAAATTATCTTGTTTGACACCATATGAATCTTTCCCGGTAAAATAAGTATTTATACCGTTGTATACATTTGCAATAGGATTTAATTTGTTTAACTCGTACAAAAAGTCTCCGCCAGAATTGTGGTCATTGAAAAATTGATACCATTTACCATTCCCCCCCTGATTGGCACCTCTATTATCAAGCTCAGTAAATAGCCCGGAGCTACTACTTAGCGTAGGTGGTCGCGTATATGACCCCATGCCATAACCACCAAATCCATTACTACCGAATCCAAAATTGTCAAACCCAAAATCTCCCCCAAAGGAACCGAATCCTTTCGGAAGCGGGGTTGCTGTGATTGTAACTTCACTTGAATTAATACTATCACTATCCGGATCAAAATTATGCCAGACGTTTCCGGTTACATCTCCACTATTGTAGGTGGTATCCATACCCAAATAATCCCTGTATCGCATTGGGTTATTCAATACATAGTTGTATGGGTTAGTATCATAATGATTTTCTGCCATCGGATCAATTACATTCCACCTCGCGATCACCGGATCGTAAAGACGTGCTCCGTAGTCATATTGCTTTAACTCCTCCTGTAACTCCTTATTGTTATAACGATACTTATTCCCTGCATTTAATTGGCGGTCTATATTTAACCCAAATGGATAATAATGAACTTCGCCTACTTTTCCGTTAGTTTGATCGAAGGTGACACGGTTGTTGCCCAGGTGGTCAGTAAGGGTATATTCATAAATATAGTTAACACCGCTCTTAAGGGCACGGCCTTCGTCCGTCTGGATAAAATCGATATTGGTACCATTATACTGTATGCCACCGATGTATTCTGTTATAATACCTCCGCTTATTTTTCTTAGCTTGTTACCTGTTGCATCGTAAATATATGTCAGGCTTTTGCCTGCTATACTTTGCGGCAGATTCCAAAGGTTGTAAATGATGTTGGTAATGCCTTTGCTATCATCCTTTATCAGGTTGCCATTGGCATCATATTCATAATTTGCTACGCCGTGTTTTTGTCCCAAATCGCTCGCGGTTATATCATTGAGGCTTTGCAATTGATCGGTAAATGCACCAACTACATCGGTGTAAGTGTACTGCAGGTTATCGGTAAAGGCCGTACCCGCTGTTGTCCGTTTCAATTTGTTGATATTGCCGTTTAAGTCGTATTCTATACCGCTTTCGTTATAGTTATCTGATGAGGTACCTTCTGTTAAGCGGTTTAACACATCATAACTGTATTTTACTGTTTGCTTACCGCTCGTATCGGCATTGTACACTTGTTCGGCTATATTGCCGTTGTAATGCGGAGTGATGCCAAGGCTTGGTTGGTTGTAATTCAATTGCTCGGCAAACAATTTGTTGGCGGTTGGTGCAATAGCCGGGTTATTTATTTTGCTGATCCACCCCCGTTCATTATAGGCATAATCAGTACTTTGCTTAAATGTTAGCCCCTGATCGGTACTGTGCAGGCTTTTGGTTTTTAACTGGCCAATTTCGTTATAGTCGTTTTTGGATATCAATACTTCATTATTATCTATCTTTTCTTTGCTATTGATCTTTCTGCCCATATGGTCATACTCGTAATTGTTAACGATAGTTACCGCTAAAGTAGCTACCGTTCCCGTTATAGGTTTAACATAATGCTCACGGGTAACGGATTTTACCTGGTTGGCAAAATTATAGGAACTTGTAATTCCGTCGTAGTTCAGCGGGCTTACTATGCCGCCGAGGTAATGTTGTTTATAGGTTTTGATGTTGCGGCCCTGTTCGTCATAGTACATTGCCGTCCACAAATAATCGGGTGTGGCATTGGTGATCGTATTGAGCACCGCAGTTTTAGTAGCAGTGGGCATGCTTCTGGTACTACTGGTGTAGCTGCCCGCTGTGGGCGTAAAGTTTCCAGGTAGGCCGGGGATGCCGGTGTAATCATCATAATAGTTAACTGTAAGTACCTTACTTAAGGTAGGGTAGCTGGTCAGTGTATAACCTGTTGGATTGGCAGTAACATTGCCGGAATCGTCAATGTTATCCCATTGCGCATATGTATAAATACTACTTTGTAAGGTAGCCAGCGGGATTGCAGACCCTGCATTCCACAAGCCAATAATGATAACTCTACCCAATGCGTCATATTTAATTACTGTCCATTGATTGGTTAAGCGCTGGTTGGCATCCTGAGTTAATATGGGTTGGTCAAGCTGATTATAGACAGTATATTCCCATCCTTTACCGGGCAGTTTCTTTTGGGTAGGTCGGTTGCGTTCGTCATACCGATATTGATAACAAAGGTTATTCAACGTCGTTTGTACAGGTAATATATTATCAGCATTACTTAACGGGGGTAGTACATAGGCCAGGTTGCCCAGCCTGTCGTAACAGTAATAAGTAGAGAGGGTTTCCAACTTTCTTTCCACAGGCTTCCAGTTAAATGTCCTTTTCAGCACTACGTGTCCTTCATTGTCTTTATAAGTTTCGGTGGTGCCGCCACGCCCGCTTTTCCAGTTCTCATCTTTGCCGATGGTTAAGTTTAGCTGCCCCGCAGCATAACTACCGGTTTTGGTTAGGGTCCTCTTTTGGGTTGTGAGGTCAATAGCCGATATAGTATACAAGGCTACCATGGTACTGTTTGCAGTGTCAGTTAATCCGGTTATATTATTAGTGTTGTAAACTACTTTAATAGTATGACCTGCTGTACTGTTTAGCACGGGTTGCCAATCGTTACCTGGCGCCCCTTGTTCATTTACCCGGTTAAGGGGTGAAGCCTCATAAATGGTTTCAGCATAGGGCGTGGGAATTATTACGATACCGCTCACCTGCTGTGCGCCACTTGAGCCATTGCCTGCAGGATCATAAAACTTAAATACCCCACCACTGGTACTAAGTGCATCAGTTTTATAACTGCCATCGGCAGTTAAGGCCTTATAGGGCAGATATCTTTTACTTTCCCGCCCAAAAGCATCGTATGCTATAGGTCTTACGATGTCTTTGCCTAAGGGTGAGCCTTTTACCTGAACTGTTTGCAATGGACGGCCAAGGCCGTCAAAGTAATTAACAATTGCTTGTACCTTGCTTGCATCTGATATTACTCCGTAAAGGTTAGTTTCTGTTTTTAAATCCGCAACCAGCGGCACAAGCGTTTGAATATAGTTTTGGTTCGCACTTGCGGCAGGCCCCCCTGTGGCAATTACACTAATAGAAACTGTTGCAGATGCGGTACCAGCGGCGCTATATGCTGTAATTGTATAGTTTGCCGCAGGTGAAATTACGTTTGGCGTTCCGCTGATGACACCTGTAGATTCGTTCAATACTAAACCAGTCGGAAGGCCGGGATTGATTGTGAATGCTTTTGTAACGATCTTCCTGACCATATAATTATTGGCATCTGCCACATAGATATTACCCTGGCTGTCTAAACAAAGGCCGTACGGGTTGGCAAAACGCGCGGATGTGCCGGCGCCATTGACCATGCCTGGCGTTGTTGCTCCTGCAAGGGTGGTTACAACACCCGCCGGGGTGATCTTACGGATTAGGTAGTTACTTGGATCTGTTACATATACGTTACCGGACGGGTCCGCTTTTAGATTTGTTGGTTTGTTGAACTGTGCCGCCGTGCCTGTACCGTCTGCATAACCGGCTGTTCCGCTCCCGGCAAGAGTAGATACCACACCCGAAGGTGTGATCTTGCGGATCAGGTTGTTTAAACGGTCTGCGACATAAATGTTCCCCGACGCATCGACCGTCATCGACATCGGGTTTTTAAAGGTCGCTGTTGATATAGTTCCATTACCCGCCCCCGGAACACCAGTTCCTGCAAATGTAGATACTACTCCCGTTGGTGTGATCTTTCTGATCAGGTTATTAGAATAATCCGCGACCAATAAATTGCCCGCATTGTCAAAACAAACACCAGTGGGATTGTTAAAACTAGCGCCCGTTCCCGTACCGTTCGTGTTTCCTGCGCTGCCGCTGCCCGCAAAAGTGGTTACGACGCCTGCCGGTGTGATCTTACGGATCAGATTGTTAATCTGGTCGGCCACAAAAAGATTTCCTGCCGCATCAATTGCCAGGCCGGCCGGGTGGTTAAAAGTAGCTGCTGCGCCGGTACCGTTTATATTACCCGCAAATCCGTTTCCGGCGAGAGTGCTTACCACACCGCCGGAGGTGATCTTCCGAATCGCGTGGTTGTCCGCATCAGCGACGTAGATATTACCCGCATCATCTGACGCAACGGCCAACGGTAAACGAAATGTCGCAGTGGATGCATTACCATCGCCCAGGCCTGACGATCCGAGTCCTGCGAAAGTCGATGTTTGACCGGCGGAAACCGGCGGACCATTTGTAATTGATGGTGATAAAGGTGCTACCGCTAGACCCGTTAGATAGGTGTTGCTTCCGGCAGTGTAACTGATCGTCATTGGCGGGAAGATACTGAGGTTTATCGAAAGGTTGATTGTCCCATTATTGCTGCCGGAACCTTCCGCGACCAGATAATAGGTTCCCGGAGCCAGTGTTGTCAGGGTAATGGAGGATTGTGCCCCGCTGCACAATGGCCCGTTGTCGTCGTTGCTTGCAATCTCTGTACCGACACCGTTGAGTATATGCAGATAAGTATCAAAATTACTACCGCAAAGGGATAATTCGACAGATGATGCTGTTGAACCTATTGTAAAGGCATACCATACATCATTAGCCGCATTACCATAGTTATTTGTGAAGCCGCCTGTGGCGCTATTTTGTGTATTCGAATATAAAGCCGAAGAACTAAAGGTACCTGCGATAATGGCACTGCTCATGGAATAGCCCGGCGGCAATGCAAGGACCCGCGTAATAAAGCTTGTCAGCAAAAGCAGGGCAAGCAAAGATGATATCTTTTTCATGTAATAAGGAATGAGTTTGGTTAGTAGGTTTTACGTGCTGTGGTGTCGGTTCTCCATGCTTTTCTCCTTTCCGTTGTCGGAATGATTTTCGCGCGCTGAAGCGGTCCGAGCAATTGTTCCAGCTTCCTGTTCTTTTCATCTATCAGACCGTCAATAGCTGTCCGCTTTTGCTGTTCACTAAGCGATTGATTAGCCACTACTTGCCGAAGCGCATTTTTATAACTTTCCTGGATCTCATTTACACCCCGCGCTGTCACGGTATCCGTTCTCAGGTACTGACCTAAGTAGGTGATTGATTTTGTCCTTGTGCTGTCCGGCTGTTGTCCATGACCTAAAAGTGGCATGGAAAATAGTATGATTAATAAAATGCTGGTAATATGTATTTTTTTCATTACGTTAATGGTCGTGATATTTGATTTGTAAAGAAATGATGGTATAAATAACAACTTGTCCTTTATTATTCCGCTATGGTCATCACAGTACATTGGAATTATATCCAATCCCCTCCAGTACCAATAGTGTTTGGGTGACACAAGTTGTGTTGCCTCCTCCGCCCGGCGGCAACAGGTTTGCCTGCGCCGCCTCGTTTTGTGCCTGCGCTGTATTTTGCACGCTGCTTTCACTAGCTATTACACTTACACCTCCCACAGAACCACAACCGTTAGAAAACTGCCCCGCGTTTACATAGCTTGCGCCCGATGCTATCGTTATGGTATAATTATTAAAGGTTACCGTGGGCGTACCATTATTAACCACGGTACTTGTACGTACCCTGTAGTTCACTGTTATATTGCCGGTTGCTGTATAAGGCACCGTAAAATTCTGATCACTATACAATCTCAGGCGATAGGTAGCATACCCCTGGTCCGTACTGGTCGCACCGCCGGTTACCGAAGTCTGCTCAAAAATTGCGTAGGGCAGGACCTGGCAGCTGCCGTTCAAATTCGCATAGGCCTGTCCATTTGCGTTAACGTCTGCCTGTGCGAGTGCATCAGCTGCAGCCTGTGTCGACGCACTGTAAGTATGTTCCACTACCGCATAAATCACGGTGCTTTGCGTCCCTGCTGGACAACTTTTAACAAATGAACCCTGCTTCTGAACATTCCAGTAAACGAGCCCCTGAAGGTTATACCGATGGTTCGTAATAATGTTACCGTTGTTGTCCCTAACGTTTTGCAACCGCTGCAAACCATCATACTCATAATAAATTGTCTGCCCTTTAGTATCTGTCGAGCTTGTCATACCTATCAATGGCTCATATGTGTAAGTGGTCATGATGGCATCTGCAGGGTAAATACGGATATCATCAATCCTACCCGTTAGCGTCAGATTTTGTGTAAAAGGCTGTTCATTAAGATTCCATTTGTTGTTGTTGAAACTCCACCACTGTACGATATATTTTCGTGTGTTCGGCGGAGTAAAGGCGGTACTGTAACTGCCATTAAAAGATTTTCTACCAGTATGTATCAAATCGGCAGTTACACCGGCGCCAGTGAGTTCTTCAAACCCTTCGTAATAAAATTCCTTTTCCGAACTAACGCTTCTTAACTGGTCCAAATAGGTACAATTGATACTTATCGAAAACGTATAGCTTTGGAATGTAGTGCTCCCGCTAATAGATAAGGCGTAGTTCCCTGCAGGCATATTCGGAAACGTGAGTGAATTCCCGGCTGGTAAATTGCACACTCCGTTGCTGCATGAGTAGGATCCGGATCTGTTTGCCGGGCCAGTTAAGCTGTAACTGAAATTGGCGCTTGCAGAAGAAGGCACACTAGGTGCAAAAGCTAAGACTATATCACCGGATATCCTTTGTAAAAAATTCGCCGTTGTCGGGTTGGGATAATTACCAGCGGTTGGACCCAGATATATCGTAACGGTTTTAATTCCCGTTGAATTTTGATTTAATTCTGAGAATTGGCTGTAGGCATTTATCACTTTTGCAACAGGAAATTGATTGTTATGCCCCCATTTATAAGCTGTGTTGGATCCGCCACTTGAATGTTGGCTGACTATGTTGCCGCTTTCATCATAGCTGTCAAAATTGATGTTGACTTCTGATGCATTCTGTGCAACCTGCGTCTCAACGGTCTTCGGACTGTATAAATAAAACGGGGTTTTAAAGTAGTTCACTTTCAAATACGAAATTTGGTTCGAATCCCTGGCTGTCGTTGTTTCAATCACCGGGCTGATGATGTTATTATCCCGCATCTCCGCATAAACCTGATTTGGATCCCTCCCTAAGGCAATCATATCCGGAGGGTAATTATAATTTTCCGTCAAGGTCGTGCCGTCGGCTTGCTTTTGTGTGCGCTTAGCCATAAGCGTAACATACGGTGCCGGTTTATATTCAAATGATGATGTGACTGAACTAACCGTCGGATTAATTGGAAGGAAATAATTATCTTCCTTCACTTCGATTAACCGGGCAGCCATGACGCGCTCATAATATAAAGAAGCGGTATAATAGTCTTTATGATCGGTCGCCCAATCACCTGAACCGATATAGGTATATTGTAAAAACAACTCAGCACCTGGTATTGCTGTGCCTGTATAGACATCATATTTATAATGAATGGCTTTGATTAAGGTATGACTGTTATTATAAATTTCCTTATCAGTTACCAGGCCTCGCTGTACAGCGTTTGAGGTAACGGAATTAAATCCGTTATAATTATCCTGGTCATTCACCAAAGTAAAGTTGGTTACTTTTGGAGGCGTAGCAAATGCATATTTTACGTACGAATAATGCTTTGTCTCATCCGGGAAATGAAGATAATCCTGGAAATAGTAAACTTCACTTGACTGATCCGGAGATGTTACTGTCACCTGAGAATAACCGACCGTCACGCCATCCAAATCAATCGCTTTTGTTAAGGGTAAGGCATTCTCTACATAGTATTGCCAATCACTTCCAGCTGATGTGTTCTTGTAGCTTTTGGTATATCCTTTTGTGATATCAAATAATAGATGCAATATGCCACTGGTTTTTTTTGGTACGGTTGAGCTGCTGGTATAATCATATGTCGTTGTTAAAGATGAATTGTCACTATTTACCTGACTTACAGAAGCGATCCTTAACCCGCCACCCAGGTATTCTGAGCCGTTGAACTGATAAATATTCACTTCATAAGAATATTTGGTTAACCCGCCCGTTGGCCAGCGAATACCTGTTAAAATATTAGCCTGGCTTTTATTGGGGTCTGCAGTTCTGTTTGCCCCTTCCGACAAGAAATATTTACCCGTTGTGTTATTATTATAATAGCCCCAAAAATCAAATTTTTCCGAATTTCGGGCTGGTAGATTCTCCTGTTCGTTATAATCAAAGGCAGCCAATGAACTGACATTATTTAGGTCTCCACTAACTTGCTTAAGGGCTGTTAGTTTTAGCCTCAAAGTAGGGGTAGGATCAGTGCTTTTGAAATAATCAGTTTCGAAAACATATTTGGTAAGCAATTCCCCTGCCGCATTCAGCACTTTGATTTCGGAAATGGCTTTGCTGTTGGCAAAGTCCGCCCGATCTTTATACAAAAATTCAACGCTCGAATTCTGTGTTGTGATCTTAGATAGATGCAATTCTTCACTTGAAGCCGGCATAGATGTAATGCTATTTATCCAGGTAGATGAACCATTTTGCAAAGTCCGGACAAATGAATAATATTTGAATTGACTAAAGGTTCCACTTTTTTCATAATCGAATTTGATATACGCCCCGTCTTTCGATACAATTTTGCTTAGACGCCAGGTGGAGACCTCACTTGACACAGATTGTGAACCTCCAGCGGCTGTTAGTATATATCTTTCTTGTGCATCTACGGTTTCGCCGAAATAATATTTAGTTCCCTGAGCGTCTGCGATGATCCATATATGGTCTGCACTCAAGTTGCCACTCTGCACAATTTTATAGCCTTGTTCATTGGTGAAGTGAGGCTGCTTGTCTTTATCAAAAATGATACGGCCGCCGATCGTGGAATTGTAAATATCCGGCTGCAGGTCTCCATCACCAAAGTTGGAAAAAGCTTTTTGGAATTCCGTTGATCCCGGTGTGTTTAGCAGATAAGGTACACCCGGATTTGTGTAATACCCATTTGTTCCGCCACTCGCATCGTCGTTCACCCTTTTGGTTTTATTGATAGTTCCTCCTGCCAGTAAAGACCAGCCCAATCCTGCCTCACCTGAAATGTCCTGTACTTTAATTCCGGAGCCTCCTATGTATTTTAAACCGATACTACTAGATATAGAACCAGCTTTAATTGTATATATCGGTATGCTGACGTTTGACTTACCTGAAAAAAGGTTAACATTGCTTGCACTCGCCTTGATTATAGATATAGATGTCGGCGAAGGCGGAATGTAACCATCATCCTGGGCCGAAACCTTATCGAACGTGATCAATAAGGCAAGTATCGATAGAAAGAGGATGCGACTAATTCTTAGTAAATTATACTCGAGTGTATGATTCGCCGGTTCCCGTTTGTCAAGGATTTTCATGAAAGCTGAATATAGATTATAGGTTGTTGTGATTCAATTGTAAAGGTCGAGTGGGAATGATCAAATTCTATTCCTGACATTGGGTGGAACGTTCTGCCTGGTGAAGGCACGAACAGGCACATAATATCGTACAGTCTGAACTTATAAATATGATTTGGAATTAGAAAAGAAGCGCGAGATAAATTTCAGCGAAAATTGTCGGTGTCAAGCAAATAAAGCTACAGCTGCGAAGAGGGTTAATTTTCATTGTTATAAGGTGGTTGTAATTGTGGCGTCAAAATAACCACAAAAAATGTTAAGTCGCAAATATTATGTGTGAAAAAATAATATACTTATCCCTCCGTCAGATGGAGAATAGAGAGCCTTAAATCATTCTATAGTGATAATTAACTTCGACCGATATATTGGATGTATAAATTAAAAGCCATCAGGCTAATAACCAATTGCTTGCGCTCTTGTGATTCATGTTTTTTTCGATCAGTTCATCAGGCTACCTAAATACAATCTCCATGTTTTTTTAGCTATTTCCCGGGCGGGTCAGACGGGTCATTAGATATCCGCTTTCCGGCTTGTTTGTAATGCAGTTAAAGTAATGTGGTCGGAGCAGTGATGGGGCTTGCCTCTACCGCCGCTTTTTTTACAGGCGAAGGATTCGCCGTAAGACGTATGGCTCAGGCAGAAGTCGAAGGGCCAGCCGCTTCGGCCGCAGCTGCTCAGGGCACAAGGACTTACCCGGGTGTAGACGGCTGGAGCAATGGATATCTTTCTCCTGGAACGCAGGTCGTAGCCGGCAAAGATGGCCCGATGGGATCTTTCTTTACCACAATGGACGAATTGCAAAGCGTTAACTACTCACAAAAAGCATTATGGGATGGACTACAGGTAGCTCCCCACAAAGAGTTAGGTCCCAGAACCCAGGTAACGATCTTTGAAGTTCCTCATTACACGCCGGCTGCTTATGGAAAGGCAACCGCTAATACCAATTGGGGGATGGGAGGACTGAATCAGATTTACATCCCCAATTTTTCTGGATTAAAACCTATCGGTACCTTTACTTTAAAATAAAATGAATTATTATAATGAGATTAAATCAACAGACGGGCGAAATTACCATCGGGAATGAATCGTTGGACAGCAGTTTAACGGAGGAGACCCTTCGCGAGCGATTTTCGGCTTACCAGTTAAAATTGTATGTGGATAATATACATCTTTCTTTATGGCGATACCAAACTTTACAGAGGATAAGGCAATCTCAATTTGGATAAAAAAAGGGAAAGTCTCAGCTTATACAATTGCCCCGGCCGAAAGCCGGCGTTTTCCACCGTTTGAAATCAATGAGGAATTACGGGCAGAAATAAGGGCGTATTTGGTCGAACTAGGGGGTGAAAGAAAATATGAATGGGGGGCAGTTTATTATGATGAAGATGTACGAAGCGGCTCAGTGAGTGTATACATCGAGTACAGCGATTAAGCGTTAAGAATTTCGTCTGTTCATTCAATTTCTTTATACTATAAATCATTCAGGTAGAGTGCCAAAAATATTGCGAGGTTAGTGATTGTTGTGACGGTTGTGATCGGGTTGGTGATCGGTTATTTATTAAAAGGACATTAAAACTATATGGATGAACACAAAAATATTTTCTTTTAAAGTGGAGGAAGTTGCGCTCGAAGCGCAGGACGAACAATTGAAACTGAGCCCGGGCTTCGACCGTAAAGAAGTCCTGGCACCGCTGAAGGAACGGTTCAAGGCGGAAAACTATAAAATAGACGAGGCCTCGTTGAGTTATAAGCTGATCGGTGACCAGCTTTATATACAAGGACTGGCTGCCGAAAATGAAGCGCCAAAATCGGTCGGTTTCCGGTTCGGGAAAGCCTAACGCCAGCCCAACCCGGGAGCTACATGCTCGAGGATCGAAGACAGCACATGCGCATTGTAATCAACGCCTAGTGTATTGGGTATGGTCAAAAGTACCGTGTCTGCTTCCTGAATGGCTTCATCTTTGGCCAGTTCCGCGATCAGCTGATCCGGTTCGGCTGCGTAACTTTTTCCGAAAACCGCCCGTTTGTCCGCCTCGATATAACCGAAGCTATCGGTCCCTTTAGTTTGCTGCCCGAAGTAAAGCCGGTCCTGGTCTGTGACCAGAGCAAAAATGGAACGGCTCACCGAAACCCTTGGTTCGCGCCCGTGCCCCGCTTTTTTCCAGGCTTCTTTATACAACCTGATCTGTTCGGCCTGCTGCACATGGAAGGGCTTGCCGCTTTCATCAAACTTTAAGGTAGAACTTTGCAGGTGCATTCCTTGTTCGGCCGCCCAAATAGCGGTGTCATTTGATGCCGCACCCCACCAGATCCGTTCCCTTAATCCTTCCGAGTATGGCTCTAAACGTAACAAGCCCGGCGGGTTCGGAAACATCGGATATGGGTTAGGCTCGGCAAGTCCATCACCTTTTAATTTATCCAGAAACTCCAGAGCCTTTTTACGCTTCTAAAAATCCCCAAATTTCGCTCCTTTATCACAAGTGATGCAGGTATTTTGGCCAGGTGGATGACGGCGTGGTGACCTTTCTTACGTCGTTAAAAGGCCGTTAACTTTGAAGGCGAAACGCCGACGGTGCCTTTCAGGTTAAGAACAGGCTGGAGAAATGGTCTTTTGGGGCGGTTACAAACACGGTATCACTTATGCTACTTCAAACCAAATTCCCAATATATCCGGGCTTTTTCGCCTTGCCAGATAATTTCTATAGACTTAATGTATATTAAATCTATAGATTTGGTAGTTTATTAATTTATTTTTATGTTTGCCCTATAAAAAAACATAGCAATGAAATCTTCTTTAAATAAAGAAAGAATTATTCTCCAATTAACTTACTGCATGTCTGCTGCTCCCAAAGCCGGCGCTTGCTGTTGTTGCTGCTGTTAATCTAACTAATCATTTACTTTTTCCGGGGCCGAAATATATGCAGCGATGTCTGCGTGAGTAGTTCCGTCTGTTCCACACCACTTTCAAAGATCTGTTATCATGTGCACAAATTAGCTATACAACTAAAAAACCGGCAAGGAAGCCTTGCCGGTCGTTAAATGAAGTTTCGGCTCTGTAACGCCAATCACTCACCGAAATTCATTCGCCAGGTTTCTATTAACAATAAATTATTAACACAAAACCTTGTTAAATATGCAAATATTTATACCCGTTGAGAAAATAATTATATTTAAGTATATAGTTATTATTTTCTTATTTGTCATTCCATTTCTGGGGATGGCTCAAAACGAACCACCCCCAACAATCAATTCTATTTTAAAAGGCCGCGTATTTGATGCATCAAATAAAGATGTGTTGCCCGGCGCAACCGTTACTATTAAAGGTACTACCCACGGTGTTATCACAAATAACGAAGGCCGCTTTGATTTTGTTACCGGTCAGAAATTTCCTTATACGCTGGTTGTAAAATTTATCGGATACGAGCAGCAGGAACTGGTAGTTAATGGTAGCCCGGTCGAGATTTTTCTCAAACCAGCCTCCCAACTGCTTAATGATGTCGTTGTTGTGGGTTATGGAACCAAAACCCGTAAGGACCTTATCAGCGCCATATCAACGGTAAAAGCGGCCGAGATCAAGAATAACCCGGTGGCCGGATTTGATGCACAGCTGCAAGGCAAGTCAACAGGATTGCAGATCAATTCTAACACAGGGGTGCCTGGTGATGGAGTTTTTGTAAGGGTACGCGGTACCACATCTATCAATGCCAGCAACGATCCGCTATATATTGTCGACGGGGTATTTATGAATAATACCAGTTTGCAAACTGTAAGTACGGGTGGCAGGGCTACATCACCTATTGCAGATATCAACCCGGGCGATATAGAGAATATTGAAGTGCTTAAGGATGCCAGCGCTACCGCCATTTACGGATCGCGTGGTGCAAATGGAGTAGTAATTGTTACCACTAAACGCGGTAATTTCAATTCAAGGCCCAAAATTAGTTTTAATACACTACAGGGAATAGCCTGGCAACCAAAAGGGAGTCTTTGGGATTTAACCACAGGCCCGGAGCATGCCGAAATTGTAAATGAGTTTTATCGCAACTCTTTTGCTGATGCAACAGCTGCCGGTAATGCGGCAGGCATGAATACTTATCGTAATGTACCCTTCAGGGCTTTAGATGATAATCCAACACTTTTACCCGCCCCAAGAGGCTTGCCGGAAGCTCAAAAAACCTACGACCGGCTTGGCGAGATATTTAGGAACGGCCAGTTACAAAACTACGACCTGTCTTTAGAGGGCGGTTCAAAAGATACCAAATACTACATAGGTGCGGGCTATACCAAACAACAGGCAGATATAAAACCAATTGATTTTAGCCGTGCCAGCTTTAAAGTTAATCTTGACCAACGTGTAGGCGACAGGGTACAGGTGGGGACAAGTAATAGTGTTTCGCGGTCTTACCGCACACAGGGCAGGGCAGGCGATGGTCCCGCAGGCGGACTTTTTCAATCAGCATTACATACGCCAACTTATTTACCCGAGTTTAATGCAGATGGTACACCCGCAAGGTATGCCGGATTTGATAACCTGCAGGTATTACTCGATAACTACAATGTGCATACCACCAGCTTACGTTACATAGGTAACCTTTATGCAGATATTGAAATTATAAAGGGGCTTAAGTTCCGTTCAAGTTGGAGTATTGACTATAATAACTACAACGAATCTGAATATTGGAATGATAAAACGCAGTTAGGCGCCTCGCCAACTAATGGACTGGGTACTTCTGCAATTACGCAGAACAGCTCCTGGATCAACGAGCAAACCTTAAACTATCATAACCTTTTCGGCGGGAAACATACATTTGATGTTGTAGTTGGAAATACCCTGCAAAGTAATATCATACAACTTACTTCAGCACAGGGTACAGGCTTTCCCAACAATGCCTTTACCGATATCTCTTCCGCATCAACCAGAACAGCTAATCAAACCTATACCAAAGCTAACCTGTCATCTTATTTCTCCCGTATCTCTTATAACTACGCCAGTAAATATTACCTGGAGTTGAGCGGCCGTGCAGATGGTTCATCAAAATTTGGAGCCAATAACAGATGGGGCTATTTCCCATCGATAGGTGCTTCATGGCGAGCCAAGGAAGAAAGGTTCTTACGTGATGTTAACACAATAAGCGATCTGAAATTTCGCGCCAGTTATGGCGTTACCGGCAACCAGGCAGGTATTAATAACTTTGCAGCCCAGGGCCTTTGGTCAGGAGGTGCGGGTTACCCCGATAATGTGGCCGGTGGAGATAAAGCGGGTACCGCGCCCCAGCAATTAGCCAATCCCAATTTGAAATGGGAACGCACCAAACAGTTCAACGCAGGCTTTGATATCGGCTTTTTAAACAATCGCCTTAGTCTGGCTGTAGATGTTTACTCAAAACAAACCAGCGACGTATTGCTGCAATTGCCTGTGCCTTATATAACCGGATACAGCACCTATAGTAGTAATGCAGGCAAGATCAGCAACAAGGGATATGAGATAGGTGTCAATTCAACCAACATCAAAACCGACAAATTTAGCTGGACAAGTAACTTCAATATTTCGGGCAATATCAATAAAATAACAAGTCTGCCGGTACCTATTAACCAATACAGCCGCGACTGGATCAGGATGCAGCAAGGTTATTCCATGTATTCTTTCTGGCTTTACAAACAAACCAGTGTTGACCCGCAAACCGGCAACGCCATATTTGAAGATGTTAATAAAGACGGCCAGATCACAGCGGCCGATAGACAAATACTAGGCAGCGCATTGCCTAAGTTTTACGGAGGCCTAAACAACAGCATTACCTGGGGTAATTTTGATGCCGGGGTGTTATTTACTTTCCAGCAAGGTAATA
>NZ_JAQBOI010000023.1 GCF_028288105.1 Mucilaginibacter sp.
CTTTTTCGATATTGATAAGTATCTCTTTTGATTGCGGGGCATATTTGATAGCATTGTTTACAAAATTGACCAGTATTTGTTCAATTCTACCGGCATCTGCAAACACTTCAAGTGTTTTATTACCCACAGTTTTTATATTAAATATTCCTGCTGCCCGTACGTCATGGCAACATCCTTCAATAACATCACTAATAACAAAATGGGTTTTGTGTAAATGCAGCTGGCCTTGGTTTAGCTTGCTTACGTTCAGCAGGTCTTCTACAAGGCTGTTTACCTTTTCCATGCTTTTGTTAGCAACGCCTATTAATTTGGGCAGCATTACCGATGTAGGGTTATCCTTTAGCTTATCTAATAATTGCAATGATGCCTTTAAGCTGGTTATGGGGGTTTTTAACTCATGGCTGGCAATGCTCATGAAATCGTCTTTCTGTTTTAACAACTCTATGGTTGCCTCGTCCAGCATTTTTTGTACGGTAATATCCAGCGAAGTACCCACAAAGCGATAGGCAACGCCATCGGTATCAAAATAGGCTTTACCCTTAAATTTTAGCCATTTAAATTTTTTTCCTAAAGCTTCTGCCGTGCGAAATTCCTCATCGTATTCTCCATCATCCCGGCCCGCTAAAGCCCGCTTAAGTGCCTTATCTACCTTTTTGCGGTCTTCGGTATGTATCAGGTCAATAAAACGGTCATAGGTAATAGAATCATTTAATGAAAGATTAAACATTTCTTTGCAACGATGGTCCCAGATCAGTTCGCCTGTTAACGAGTTATAATCCCAGGTACCCAGGCCGGCAGCATCAACAGCAAGCTTCAAACGCTCCTTGCTTTCCTTAAATAGTTTTTCTACTTCGGCCAAGCCTTCTTCAACCTTACGCTTATCAGTAATGTCCTCAATAGCCAGTAGTATCAGTTGGTCGCCGTTTATTTTTTCAAATTGACGTGCATTCAGGCACATTACTTTGCGGCCAATGGTAGGGAATACGTGTGTTACCTGGTAATCGCTTACCACCTTTTTTTCGGGTAGTATCTTTTCCAGCATTTCCCGTAACGCCGGTATATCCCACTGCAGGTTACCCAAATCGTAAATATAACGCCCTTCAGTTTCTTTATCAGTTACCTTGAATTTAGTATAAAAGCCATTAGTAGCACGTTTTACACGCAAGTCTTTATCCAATATAATAAGCGGGTCGCCTATTGTATTAATGATACCCTCGGTGTAGGTGCGGGCGTTATTTAATTCCTCATTACGATCAGTTAGCTCGTTGTTTACAATATTTATTTCTTCGTTTGTGCTTTGCAGTTCTTCCCTTGAAGTTTCCAGCTCCTCGTTAATGGTCTGCATTTCTTCACTGCCAGATAATAATTCCTGATTGGCGCTTTGCAACTCCTCATAAACAGCTTCCTGCTCATCAGTTACTGCGCGCATATCTGCGCGGGTTTGCATCAGTTCGCTTTCCAGTTGTTCTATTCTCAGGTGGCTTAAATGGTTGCCGGCTTGTTCTGTTGTATCGGCACCTGATACATGGATATCGTGTGTAAGGTCTTCCTTAAATAGAACAAGATAATGCTGGTGTTCTGTACCTGGTAATGGAGCAACGTCCATATTTACATATGCCTGTTCGTTTCCCGATTTAAACAATACGCTACTTTTACTAACTGCTGTGTTTGTTTTTTTAGCCTGTTGTAACAAGTTTCTAAGCTCAAAAGCCAAGCCTTCTCGCGCCATTTTTAACAGATTCAGGCTTGCCTTGCCGCTGGGTAACGCCAGCCAGGTATCAGTTTTGCCACGAAACTGTATAATATCAAACTCATCGTTTATCAATACGCCCGACGGTGAATATTTTGCAAGGATAATATCATCAGCAATTTTAAAAATATCTGGTTTGCCGCTTTCCTTACGGATGCTTATATCAATATCTTTAAAGTTTTGTTCCCTGCCCCGGCTTGTTACGTGCATAAAACGGCTGTTTACACCTTTTTTGCGGAACAGTTTTTCCTGATGATTGTATGCTGCAAATAGTTCGGGATTATTATTTATGCTTTCAGATTTGCCAAGCAGCAGAAGCCCTTCTTCATTAAGCGCGTAATGAAATGAAGCGAGCGCCTTTTTTTGCAAAACAGGTTCAAGATATATGAGTACGTTACGGCAG
This sequence comes from Mucilaginibacter sp., assembly GCF_028288105.1. Lineage (GTDB taxonomy): Bacteria > Bacteroidota > Bacteroidia > Sphingobacteriales > Sphingobacteriaceae > Mucilaginibacter. The sequence goes on from NZ_JAQBOI010000023.1 coordinate 2,154, forward strand.
CTAACCAGATCCATTTTTGAAAACGGCGGGTCTTTAAGCAGGTTATGATGTGCAAATACACACATATCACGTATCTCTTTATTTACCCGGTAGTTGCTGTTTTGTTTTGTAAAAAACTGCTGCAAGCGTAAAGGAGACAGCCCATCAAGGTCAGCTGGGCGGTATACACCGGCGCGCGCCTTTTTGATTGCTGTTTCAGAAATATCACTGGCAAACACTTGTATTTTTATGGCCGATGCTTTATCACCCATAAGCTCTTGCAGGCAAATAGCCATAGAGTAGGCTTCCTCGCCTGTAGCACAGCCAGCTACCCAAACCCTTAACGACCCATTATCTGCTTTCTGTTTTAGCAAGGCGGGGAAAACTGTTGTGCAAAGTAATTCAAAGCTTTCCGGGTCGCGGAAAAAGTTAGTAACTGATATCAGCATATCATTATATAAAGCGTCCTGCTCACTTTTATTTTCGCTTATATAAGATAAGTAGTGCTCAGGCTTACCAATATTATTAAGCGCCATGCGCCTTATTATACGGCGCTTTAAAGTGCTTTTTTTATAGTACGTAAAATCAACACCACGGCGGGTAAGTAATACCTTAAGCAGGCGTATAAAAACATCCTCATCTTTTTGTGCGGTTGCATCCAATAACTCTGTTTGCTGGTTATTAAGGTTAAAGGGATAGTTTATAGCGATTATATGTTCGGCAATTTTTTCTGGTGAGAGTACAAAATCTACAGTGCCTGTGTTTATAGCATTGGTGGGCATATCATCAAAAGCCGCTGAAGCTTTATCTTGTGCAAAAGTTATACCGCCATAAGCTTTTATGGCCTGCAGACCAAGCGTACCATCATCTAATAAACCCGATAGTACAACACCAATGGCATAACCCTGATGCACTGCGGCAAGTGAAGAAAAAAACAGGTCGATTATTTTAACCTTGTGATGTTTTTCATCTAAAGGGGCCAGTTTAAGTATCCCATCTGTTGCAGTAACTATTTTATTATTGGGAATGATATACAGGTTATCTGGCTCCAGGTGTATATTGTTTGTAATTTGATGAACAGGGATATTAGCCAGCTTTTTAAGAATACCAGGCAACAGGCTTTCATGTGTTGGGCTTAAATGTTGTATAAATACATAAGCTATACCCGATTTTGCGGGTACTGCTTGTAAAAACTGCTTTACAGCATTTAAACCACCTGCAGATGCACCTATGCCAACTACCGGGAATTGATTGGGGGAAACAGGCTCATCAGCTGCCCCTTTTATTTTAGTCATTGTATCGGCTTAATATTAATTAAGGGTAAGAGTAAGGGTATTTATGACTGCAATAATTATTGCAGAAAAACGGGCATTGTAAAAATGGCAAAGTAATTAAAGGTAATGTTAATTAAATTAAGAATATATATTAATTAGCCCTAAACTGCAGCTTTTACAAACCACATATCGGCATAAATGTTATCCTTAAAATTAATATTATGCCCTGGAGTAACGGAGATTACCCACCATCGTACAAAAACCTTCCCAAACCCATTAGGGAAAAGGCGGTAGAAATAGCTAACGCCTTGCTTATTGATAAGCACATGGACGAGGGCGCAGCCATTGCTATTGGCGTAAAAAACGCTAAAGAATGGTACAGGAAGCAACAAAAAGAAGAGAGAAAGTAATTATCTTTTTAATAAGGTAAACCAAACCCCTGTTAGCAAGCCTGCTGCCAGTGCCGCGGCTATGTATTTACGGTGCGATTTTGGTTTGCCAGGTAAACCAAAGCCTCCGTATGGGCTCATGCCATAATTTACGGTATTGAATAAGTTGCCGCTTGTAGGCGCAATGGGCGATGCTACTTTAAAATATTTGCGCATAACAGCACCTGTTAATTTGGTAGTAAGCCCTGGGAAGAGTGCATGTGTTAGTTTTAAAATGAGTGATGCGCTGCCCACAAATGTGCCCGACCGCGGGTTGTTGGCTACTTTAACCATTGCTTGGGCAAGCCTTTTAGGGTCATAAACAGGAGGGGCGGGCTTTAGTTGTTTGCCGGTATAGTTGCCTGCATGACTAATACCCGGGGTATCTAAAAATGCCGGGAACATGTCGCAGATATAAATTTCGGGCCAGTTTGCCAACTCACCTTTTAAAGCCGCAGAAAAGCCTGTTATACCAAACTTACTGGCGGTATATCCTGCCCCATATGGAACAGGGAAAAAACCGCCGATAGAAATATTATTGATGAGGATGCCATGTTTTTGCGTTTTAAAAAAAGGCAGTACGGCGTGCGCGCCATTCATGTAACCCAATAAGTTTATTTTAACAACCTGCTCATGTACCTCTATTGGCGTTGCGTCAAAATCGCCGGCTGCAAGCACCCCCGCATTATTTATCCAGATGTCAATTCTATTATGCCAGTCGTTTGCAGCATTAGCCAGGTTAATAACTGCTTTTGCATCGGTAACATCAGTAACAACAGTAAGTACATCAGCGCCCAGTTCGCGGCATTCTGCAGCTACCTCTTCAAGTGCCGTTTCGTTTCTGGCAGCCAGTACCAGGTTGGTGTGGTATTGTGCAAATTCTATTGCAGCAGAGTAGCCCGCACCGCTTGATGCGCCCGTAATAACTATGGTTTTCCCTGTTAATCTTATCTCTTTCATCATACCGTTATTTGTATAATAACTGTATTAACGAATAAGTGTTTTCGGCGAGGTTATATTCCCGAATAAGAAGTAGGCACCAGCATGGTAGACGTTATTTTGGATACCAGCAGCGCATCTGCATATTCAGGTACGGCGCTTATCTTTTTCCATTCGGGGTCACTGCCAAAAGCCTTCCAGTGGGCGGCTTTATCTTCCATATCTTTAAAGGTAACCATGTAAGTTAGGTTTGGCCTGTCATTACCAAAAATTGTTTCGCCGAAGAATACCGGTTTAAAGCCCAGGCGCTTAAAAATATCTATCTCGCCTTTATCATTAAACATCTCAATTTTCTTTTTACCTGCAGCCTCGCTGGCACTTTTATATTGGCGCAGCTCGAAAATACGTTGTTCGCGCGGTGGAAGTTGTTTCATTCGCATATGCATAAAAGCCTTCATTAAAGAAGTATCCATTCGCTCAAATGCAGGGTCGGAGGCGGGTGCGTTAAGAAAAGCGGCACCTTTTGCCCAGTATTCTTTATCGGTTTCCAACCTAAAGTTTAAGCCTTCCCAATGTACATAAGTGTTGTAAGGTACCAGCACATATAACTTAGTTTGCCCCGTAGGGTAAAGCTCAGTAAACACGCCTACCGGTTCGTAAATTTGCTTTTTAACCATGGGCACGTAAACATCCCTGAAGAAATCTTCGGTAATTTTTTGCTGCCTCTCGTCTTTAAAAGTATAAACCCTTAATTCATAATGTTCAACATACGGTGGTTTATCAGGTTGAGCCATGGCAATTGCAGGGGCTATAGCAGTGGCGGCACCACTTATTAATGATCCTTTTACAAACGAGCGTCTTTTCATTATTTAGAAATTGGTTGGGCTAATATATGGATTTATCCTATTCAAAATCTTCGTCGTCCTCATCCTCTTCTTCGGGCACATAATTGGTTATGGCCTGGCCAATGGCATCTACCTCGGCATCGTTATCAAACATTGGTGTTTCGGTTTCGGGGTTAAGCTTTAACCAAACGTTATCGGTGTCTTTTTCTATTTTGCCAAACTCGGCGCCTGCTTTAAATATGGTGTAAACGTTATTTTCTTCAGGAAAAACAGAATAAACTATTCCATTCACTAATAGGTCAAATGGGTCTTGCATGTTGTTGTAAATGATTAATAAAGGGCGCAATTTACCAATTTACCATTACAGCTTTTAATACTTAAAGAAAGTTTACGTGGCAATTGCTTTTTTAAGCACATACTTATTTACCTTTGCGCCCACAATTGCAGCGGTTTTAAGTATTAAAACTTTTGGCCGATTTTTAGCAGTACTATTAGCATGAAGAGAGTTGTTATTACAGGCCTGGGTGTTATATCGCCGGCCGGGAACGATATCAATAGTTTTTGGACAAACATTGTAGCAGGCCGTAGCAATGCCGCCAATATTACCCGTTTTAATGCAGAACACTTTAAAACACATTTTGCCGCCGAGATAAAAGGCTTTAATCCGGCCGGTCATCTTGATCGTAATGACATTAAACGTGGCGACTTGTATAGTCAATATGCCTTGGTAGCTGCTAAAGAAGCTATTGAAGATTCGGGTTTTGAACTGGATAAGATGTCCCCATTTGATATAGGCGTTATATTAGGTTCGGCACAGGGCGGTATGGAAACCTTTGAGCAGCAGGTACGGGAATATGCTGCTAATGGGTTTATGCCTCACTTTAACCCTTTCTTTATCCCTAAAACGCTGGTGAATATGGCCTCGGGGCTTATCTCTATCAAATATGGTTTTATGGGGATAAATTTTTCTGCGGTTTCTGCCTGCGCTTCGGCAAATACAGCTATTATGGATGCACTAAACTACATTCGTTGGGGAAAAGCAAAAATTATTGTAACTGGTGGTGCCGATGCGCCTATCAGCGAGGCTTCTATAGGCGGTTACAACGCTTTAAAGGCATTATCAACCCGTAACGACTCTCCCGAAACTGCTTCGCGCCCCTTTGATGTGGAACGTGATGGTTTCTTAATGGGCGAGGGTGCCGGTGTTTTAGTATTTGAAGAGTACGAGCATGCTGTTGCACGTGGCGCTAAAATTTACGCCGAAGTTGCCGGTGCAGCCATGACATCTGATGCATACCATATTACCGCCACCCATCCCGAAGGTAAGGGTGCTATACAGGGAATGAAATTTGCTTTGCATGATGCAGGCCTTAATGCCGAAGAGGTAAATTATGTAAATGCCCATGCTACATCAACATCTGTAGGTGATTTGAGCGAGGCCAGAGCTATAAATGCTGTATTTGGCGATAACGATAACCTTTCGGTAAGTGCCACCAAATCAATGACTGGCCACTTGTTAGGTGCCGCAGGCGCTATAGAATCTATAATTGCTATAAAAGCGATCACTGATGGTATCATTCCCCCAACAATTAACACGCATACTATTGACCCGGAAGTGCCTGCAAGGTTACACATTGTTATTAAAGAGGCTATCAATAAAAAAGTTAATGTGGCTTTAAGCAACACCTTTGGTTTTGGTGGCCACAATGGTATTGCATTGTTTAAAAAGGTGTAATAGCTTACAGGTTCTTTTTAATATACTTGTATTTTATTTATACCGATGGATAACAGTCTTTTGCTTAGCAGTATTGCCAAATATGTTACTCTTGATGAGCAAGAGGAGCAGTATCTGTTATCCCTTCTGCACTATAAAAAGGCTAAGCGCAAGCAACTGGTGTTAGAAGAAGGCGACATTAGTTCTAAAGTGATTTTTGTTACCGCCGGCTGCCTGCGCAGTTACGCGGTTGATAAAAATGGCACCGAACATGTGCTGCAATTTGCCCCGCCGGGCTGGTGGATAGTAGATATGCGCAGCTACATAACCGGCGAACCTGCACGACTAAACATTGATGCTATTGATGACAGCGAATATATCTTCTTCAATAAAACCGATTTTGAGGAACTAAACCTTAAAGTGCCCAAGTTTGAACGCTTTAACCGGATACTTGGGCAAAACGCTATTGCCACTTATCAGCATAGGCAAATAGATAATGCCATATTCGCGGCAATGGAGCGTTACGCTAATTTTTGCCAGCTTTATCCCTCTCTTATCAAAACCCTTCCGCAGAAACAGGTGGCATCATACATAGGTGTTACACCCGAGTTTTTAAGTAAAATGCTGAATACCACTATTGTTAAATAGTCCTCTTAATCTACATTAAGTTTCCTTCTTAATCTGCCATAAGTGTTGGCCTTAATCTACATTATTGGGCTGCGTGCACTATGCCGCTATCTTTGTTATATCAAAATCGAAAGATATGAAAAAGAAGATCCAACACATCCTTGCAGGCCGGGAGAAGCAAATAACCAAAGAAGAAACCGTTAGGCAGCCATTGCCTCACATGGATTTTAGGTTTGCTAATCCATTCATTGTTTTGCACCACATGGGGCCAAAGGATATTGCCCGGGGTCAGGAATTGCGAATCCATCCGCATCCGCACCGCGGCTTTGCACCTGTTACTTTTCAGTTACAGGGCGAGGGTTACCACAAGGATAGCGCAGGGCACAACGGTATCATTAAAGCAGGTGATGTACAGTGGATGTTTGCCGGTAAAGGCGTACTGCACAGCGAAGGCCCAACTGCCGAACTGTTAAAAACCGGCGGTGCGCAGGAATTGATACAGCTTTGGATAAATGTACCCAAAGCAAATAAATGGGATGAGCCAACCTATCAATCGGCCACAAAATCGCAGCAGCCACAGGTGTTACAGCAAGAGGGTGTAAACTTAAGACTGGCAAGCGGTAGTTACGATGGTAAAACTGGTCCGATAAAAAGCATAACACCGGTTGTATCTATTGTTGGAGAAATTATGCAAGGCAAACAGGTACAATTTACAGCAACCCCGGGCCACTGGACATTGCTATACATTGCTAAAGGCAGCGTAAATGTAAATCAGGAAACTGTTGGGCAATATAATTTAGTGGTTTTTGAAAAAGATAACGAAGAGATAATCCTAACCGCTGAAGAGGACGCGCAGATCTTGTTCCTAAGCGCTGAGCCAATTGAGGAGCCGGTAGCTGCTAAAGACAATTTTGTAATGAACACGGCCGAAGAAACCAACCAGGCTATTGAAGACCATAAGAACGGTTTATTCGGCACACTTGAATTTTAAAAAACAAAACTAAACATAAAACATACAGATCATGGAAAATACAATAAACGGCATACACCACATCACAGCAATAGCTGGCAATGCAAAACGCAATCACGATTTTTATACAAAAGTATTGGGCCAGCGCATGGTGAAAAAAACCGTGAACTTTGACGACCCCGAAACTTACCATTTATATTATGGTGATAAACAAGGTACACCCGGTACTATCCTTACTTTCTTCCCCTGGGAAGGCATTACTGCAGGCAGGAGAGGCGCAAGGCAGGCAACCGAAATTGGTTACTCTGTACCAGAAAATAGTTTTGATTTTTGGTTGAAACGTTTCGAAAAACACAACGTTACCTATAACAAGGTAGCAGAGAAATTTGGTGAGCAATATCTTACCTTTTTAGACCCGGATGGATTGAAACTGGAATTAATAGCGTCTAAATCTGCAGATACCCGTTTACCATGGGAAACTGATGAGATCAAAGCTGATAACGCGACCAAAGGTTTTCATAACATAACCATCACCACCAATAAAATGCAGCCAACTGCCGATATCTTAACTAATGTATTTGGCTATCGCTTATTAGAGCAGCATGTAAACCGTTTTCGTTTTATAACTGATGCGGTAGATAATGCCAACATAGTTGACCTGGTAGAGGTTGCCGGGGAAGTTGCCGGGCATGTAGCTGGTGGTTCAGTTCATCATGTGGCATTCAGGGTTAAAAACGAGGAAGTGTTGATGCAGTATCGTGATAAAATTGCCGCTTTAGGTTTAAACATCACCGATAAGATAGACCGTAACTATTTCTACTCATTATACTTCCGTGAACCGGGTGGTGTATTGTTCGAGATAGCTACTGATAACCCGGGCTTTAGCGTTGACGAACCGGTAGAAGAATTAGGTACACATTTAAAATTGCCTGCACAACATGAAAGATTCCGCAGCGCTTTAGAAAAATCATTACCAAAATTAGACTAAGCATGTACACACACAGCAAACAGATAAGCATTGGCGGTGCAACTGCCGCCAATGCAAAAGCTGCCCTCATTATGATACATGGCAGGGGCGCTTCGGCAACAGATATTATGCGGCTTGCCCGCGAGGTTAATGCCACGGATATGGCTATTTATGCGCCACAGGCAACAAATAACAGTTGGTACCCGTATAGCTTTTTAGCACCCGTAGAGCAAAATGAGCCAGCTTTAAGTTCAGCTTTATCCATTGTTGATGAGGTTGTTAAACAGGCAATTGCCGATGGTTTTAGTGCCGATAAAATATACTTTATGGGTTTTTCGCAAGGCGCTTGTTTAACGCTGGAATATATAACCCGCAATGCTAAACAATATGGCGGTGCAGTAGCTTTTACCGGTGGGTTGATAGGCGAAGAGCTGAATCTGGGTAACTATAAAGGTGATTTTGCAAATACCCCGGTATTGATTACCTCTGGTAACCCTGACCCGCACGTGCCATTGAGCCGGGTTGAGGAAAGTGTTGCCATACTAAAAGCCATGAATGCCAACGTTACCCTAAAAGTTTATAAAGGGCGTGCACATACCATTAGTTTTGACGAGATTGGTCTGGCCAATCAGCATGTGTTTATATGAAGAAGATAATTGATTACCTGCTGGCGTTTTGGACATCGCGCCAGTTTAAAAAAGTAAAAAAATGAATTACCCTGATATAGAACTGGTTAATAACGAAGCCATTCACAATTTTGAGCTTGTGATAGATGGGCACCGTGCTTTTATTGATTATAAAATAAAAGATGATAAGATCTACCTGATACATACCGATGTACCCAAAGAATTAGAAGGTAAAGGCGTTGCAGCAGCATTGGTAGAAAAGGCATTAACATATATCGAACAAAAAGGCTTAAAGCTGGTGCCTTTATGTGTTTATGTCCAGTTCTTTTTAAAACGCCATCCCGAGTGGAACCGTCTGCTGGCTTAATTATGGAAACATTTAAAGTAACCCGTGTTTATGCAAATCATGATGGCGAAAGCTGTTTCGACGAGGTGTTTTATCCTCTAACTGATGCCGGGCCGATTGGTCATCTCTCAGAAAAAGTAAAAATTAAAGAGTTGCTTTTCAGAAAAGTACCTGCCGGATATAACGATCTGCATAATGCGCCGCAAAAGCAGTACGTTGTTTTACTTGATGGCGGTGTGGAGATAGAAACATCAACCGGCGAAAAAAGAGTATTTAATCCCGGCGAGATCTTGTTGATGGAAGATACCACCGGCAAGGGCCACCGAAGCAGTAACGTTGAGCAAAAAGAACGTAGCTCCCTGTTCATTATCTTTTAAAGTAACAATACATCTATCCGGTGGGCGTGTACCATGCTTAACTCTACCGACCACGCAAATACCGTAAATTGTCCATCCTGCGAAGCTACCAAAGCAACGGCATCGTGCTGGTCGCTTACAAACTGGGCGGCTGCCAAATGGCGGCTCCCACCACTCTGGGCAGGGTGCATCCTCACTGCCTTGCCATCAGCAACAGGTTCGGTCATGATGATTTGCCCAACCGGGACGCTGTGCGCTGACCGTGCGGCTTTAGCACCAAAAGCAAGCAGATCGTATTTATCGGTTATAATGGTAGCACCATCCACCGCGGTAAAGCCACCAATTAAATCAATGGCCTCTAAAAGCGATTCCTTCCACTCCAGTTTTTTACGTTCCTGATCTGTTAGTTTCATCAACTCATCTATAGAACCATATGCGGGTATCACAGGGTATTTAACCGGTTGAACAATGGATTCCTTCCACTTGTTGGTTCCGGCCGGTACCATCAACACCAAACCACCGCGTTTATGCAGGCGCATAGATGCGGCCAGTTGTACCAGTACATTAAAAGATTCGCCCATATAAGAGGGCAAAGGCATATTAGCAAGCGATTTTAGTAATTGCGGGCAATCGGCTATGCCCATGGTGGCCTCGTCCAATACTTTTATCTGGTCGCCCTGTAAAACGGCAACA
>NZ_JAQBOI010000092.1 GCF_028288105.1 Mucilaginibacter sp.
CTTGTGGCTTTTTTAGTATGGTTAATGCGCCAGGATAAACGCAAAGGTATAACCGGCCTTATTGTGTTGGCGATTACCGTTGTTGGCTGTATTGCATACATGTACTGGAAAACGGGCGGTAAGTAACGAAGGTTTTAAAATATCTCCAACTAAAAAGCCCCCTAAATAGGAGGCTTTAAATGCTATTCGGGTGGAAACCCCGATAATTAAACTTCTGCTAAACTATCACCGGTAACGGTTGCCTTAATTTTGGCTTCCAGTTCTTCAGATAATTCAGGGTTATCCAGTATTAATTGTTTAACCGCATCACGGCCCTGGCCTAGGCGGGTTTCGCCATAACTGAACCATGAACCTGCTTTTTTGATGATGTTATATTCAACACCCAGGTCAATTATTTCGCCTGCCTTAGAGATGCCTTCACCAAACATAATATCGAACTCGGCTATACGGAAAGGAGGGGCAACTTTATTCTTAACTATCTTAACTTTAACACGGTTACCAGATACTTCGTCGGTATCTTTAATTTGTGATATACGGCGTACATCCAAACGTACCGAAGCGTAGAACTTTAACGCGTTACCACCGGTAGTAGTTTCGGGGTTACCAAACATAACGCCAATTTTATCGCGCAGCTGATTGATAAATATACAGCAGCATCCGGTCTTGCTGATGGTACCGGTAAGCTTACGTAAGGCTTGCGACATTAAACGGGCGTGTAAACCCATTTTAGAGTCGCCCATTTCGCCTTCTATCTCTGCCTTTGGCACTAATGCCGCAACAGAGTCAATTACCAATATATCTATAGCGCCAGAGCGGATCAGGTTATCAGCAATCTCTAAAGCCTGCTCACCATTGTCTGGTTGTGATATCAAAAGGTTCTCTACATCAACGCCCAGTTTTTTAGCATAAAAACGATCGAACGCGTGCTCTGCATCAATAAATGCTGCAATGCCGCCTTTCTTTTGCGATTCGGCTATAGCATGTATGGCTAAAGTAGTTTTACCTGACGATTCCGGGCCATATATTTCTATAACCCTGCCCTTAGGCAAACCGCCCACACCCAAGGCGATATCAAGCCCCAGCGAACCGGTTGATATTACTTCGGTAGGTTCAATAACGGAGTCACCCAATTTCATGATGGTGCCTTTTCCGTATGATTTTTCCAGCTTATCTAAAGTAAGCTGTAATGCCTTCAATTTATCTGTATTGCTCATTGTAAATTAATGTGAAACAAATATAAAATATTATTTATTTAAATACTAATATTTTTAGTAATTATTTTTTATTTGTCCTGTTGAATGTTTTGAAGCATCTGTTTGGAGAGATCCTTCGTTCTTCAGGATGGCAATTGGTTTTATGCCTGATGTAAACTTACCTAACCAAAAACTATCAATCAAATATCTTTATTAACACTGCGCCTGGCCAGTTCCTTACTAATTATGTTTAAAGTTTTTTTCTTTTTGGCATCCTTTGCTTTGCGAATTTTGGCAGCCTCGGCTTTTAGCAGTGCGGTTTCGGTGTTTTGCTGTTCGTAGTATTTGCAGAACCAGGTAAGCGGGCAAATTTCGCATTTAGGGCTGCGGGCTACACAGATGTATCGGCCGTGCAATATCAGCCAGTGGTGGGCAATACCTAAGGTTTCTTTTGGCAGGTGTTCCATTAACTGCTTTTCAACCGCCAGTGGGGTTGTAGCACGATTTGTTAAGCCTATACGGTTAGCCACACGAAAAACATGGGTATCTACAGCAATTGCAGGCGCGTCAAATACTACCGAGGCAATTACGTTAGCGGTTTTGCGGCCAACCCCGGGCAGCTTTTGTAAGTCGTTAAGGTCAGATGGTACCTCACCATTAAATACTTCCGTAAGCATTTTACCCATGCCAGCCAAGTGCTTAGCCTTATTATTTGGATAACTAACACTGCGGATGTAGGTAAATATTTCTTCGGGATTAGAAGCGGCTAAAGATGCTGCATCGGGGAAACGTTCAAAAAGGGCAGGTGTAACCTGGTTAATACGCTTATCGGTACACTGTGCCGATAGTATTACGGCAACCAGTAATTGATATGGGCTGTTGTAATGTAGTTCGGTAACCGCTTCGGGTTGGTTCTTTGAGAAATAGTCAACAAAATGGCGGTAACGTTCGGCTTTAAGCATTGTTAGTTTATTGGTTCATTAGTTCAATGGTTATTGGTACTTGCTTAAAGCTTAGTGCCAACAAGTGCAATATTCTTTATTTATTAGGAGATAGGCAAATGGTATTTGCACGGTGGCGATTTACTCACCCAGTCTTTGCTTTGCTCGACCACCCTCTCTTCGCTACGCGGAAAGAGGGTTTAATAATTTTTCACTCTCTTTGCGAAGCAGAGAGGGGCGACCAGCGAAGTGTTGTCGGAGTGGAGTCAGCCCGCGTTAGGGATTGAAGCGGATACCGGCCCGCGCCTAATGCCTGTGCAGTATGAGCAAAAAGCCCGGGCCGCAGGCAACGCCATTATCAAGCTATTCCCTCAAAGAACCACTTAAAAATAGAAAGGTTCATAAATCAAGTTGCCGGATATTGCTATCTTTTGCAGTATGATTTATGAACCAGTACTTTGCCGTAGTACTAATTAGCGAAGGCTTTTTGAGTAATCGAGGATATAATGGATCGTCTGCAGTTTTGGTTTCTTTTTTAGAAGATCCAAATCTGCGCGGATAGAATGATAAAACATCACATCATCCGCCTCCAGATTTTCATGTACCTCTGATTGCTTCACCCGAGCTTTATTAGTGACCGAATTTAAAATTGAAGTAAAGGTTTCACCCATAAGCTGTTGTTTGTTTAATTATAAAAGTAACGAGAATTTTTTAGGATTATTTTATAAAGATGAAAATTAAATGAAATTTTTTTTGAGAGTTAATTTTGCCTTAACGCCAACGGTTAAAATTAATAATATTAACTCATTCAATGGAAATTAATAGGGAGTTCGCATTTAAACGATAATACGTTGTGGCTTATTGTGTGATAAAGGCCCAATTGAAAAATATATTTAACACCATATTAGGGCTTGGGCAATGGATAGAGTGTTAAGTTAGAAATTGTAAAACGAAGAGTTATGGCAAATAAAAAAGCTGCCCTGAATGGGGCAGCTTTTTTATTTTTATCGCCGGCTTCAATTGACAGATAGCCAGGTAGGGAATAATTAATTTTTCAAGCTCATTTCTTTGCTCTGCATCATTTTACGCAGGTTATTAAGTGCGTAACGCATAATGCCAAGGGCAGTGTTAATTCTTACATCTGTAACATCGGCTATTTCTTTAAAGCTCATATCGCCAAAGTGGCGCATAATTAATACCTCTTTTTGTTCGGATGGTAAAAGTTGTATTAAGCTTTTAAGATCTTTGTGGGTTTGCTCGCGCACAAGGCGGTCTTCGGCACTTTCATCATAATTACCCAGTACTTCAAAAATATCGAAGTCGTCGCCATTGCTCACCATAGGCGCGCGTTTTTCACGGCGGAAATGGTCAATTACCAGGTTATGGCCAATACGGGTTACCCATGGCAAAAACTTACCTTCTTCGTTGTATTTACCTGCCTTTAGCGTGTTAATAACTTTAATAAATGTATCCTGAAAAATATCTTCGGCAAGGGCTTCGTCCTTTACCAGCAAATAAATAGAAGTGTAAATTTTTGATTGGTATCGCCTAATGAGTTCCACAAGGCCTGCCTCGTCTCCGGCAATGTACAGATGGATTAGATCCTGATCACTTTTCAATTGAAAATCCATAGAAAGCTACTAATAAACTAAATTAATTTTTTGGTCGTTATTAAGAGTAGAGTTCTATCTATAGCGTATTCTTTATAGGGTTAAGGAAATATTACCCTCAAATATAATAATCTTAAAAAATAAAAACAAATATTTTTTAATAGGGTATGTTACGTCGATGTCATAATGCCCATATGTCAGCATAATGCAAACTCTTTTATTAATAACCAATTAACCTTCATAATTACTCAAACTCATTTGGATAAAGCTAAATATTTTAGGATTTTTGCAATCCAAAAGTTCATAGTTAACAAATCGCAGTTTGTTGTAAATTATTTAGTTAGACCGCTGGTTTCCTGAATGGTTTAATTAAATCAACGAACAAATAATTACAGGATCTGTAAACAATGGACCACGAACTATCAACATGATCAAAGAAGCAGAAAAAGATCCGAAAAAACATATTATAATAAAAGGGGCAAGGGTACATAATCTTAAAAATATAGATGTTGCCATCCCTAAAAATAAACTGGTTGTTATAACAGGTATGTCGGGCTCGGGTAAATCATCCCTGGCTTTTGACACTTTGTATGCCGAGGGGCAGCGCCGTTATGTGGAGAGCTTATCATCGTATGCGCGCCAGTTTTTGGGCCGTATGAACAAACCAGATGTCGACTATATTAAAGGGATAGCCCCGGCCATAGCCATTGAGCAGAAAGTAATTACCAGCAACCCGCGGTCAACCGTAGGTACATCTACCGAGATCTACGATTATCTGAAATTGCTTTTCTCGCGGATAGGCAAAACCATTTCGCCTGTATCTGGTGGTATAGTAAAAAAAGATTCTGTTACCGATGTTATTAATTTTATTACCTCCCTGCCTGATGAAACACAGGTAACTATATTATGCCCGCTGCATCCGCACAATAACCGCAGCATTAAAGAGGAACTGGCTGTTTTAATGCAAAAAGGGTTTGTAAGGGTGGAGTTTGACGGGCAGGTATCGCGCATTGAATCGTTATTGGAAGATGAAAATATAGATGGTTCATCAATGCTTGTTGATGAAGAAGCTGCCCCTGCAAGAGCTAAAACGACAAAAGTAAAAAAAGGCGAAACCGCGACAGTTGAATCTTCATTGCCTGCTGTTTCTGTTGTGCGTATTGTTATAGACCGTATTAACAAAAACGAGGAAGAAGAAACCATTAGTCGTTTAGCTGATAGTATACAAACCGCGTTTTTTGAAGGTAAAGGCGATTGCTACGTGCGTTACCGCCAACCCGAAGAGGAGCAGGAAACAGAACGTTTCTTTTGCGATCGCTTTGAACTGGATAACATCCGCTTTGAAGAACCGACTGCTAATTTTTTCAGTTTTAATAACCCTTATGGGGCCTGTAAACGCTGCGAAGGTTACGGTAAGGTAATTGGCATAGACGAAGACCTTGTTATTCCAGATAAAAGCAAAACCATTTATGAAGGCGCCATTGCCCCATGGCGTGGCGAAAAAATGCGCGAATGGAACGATGTGCTGGTGAAGAACTCTCTGAAGTTTGATTTTCCGATACACCGCCAATACAACCAACTAACCGAAGAGCAACAAAGATTACTTTGGACCGGTAATCAATATTTCCGTGGACTGGATGCTTTCTTCAAAGAAATGGAGGAGCAGACCTATAAGATCCAATACCGTGTGCTGTTATCCCGCTACCGTGGTAAAACTACCTGCCCTGAATGTAAAGGGAGCCGCTTGCGTAAAGATGCATCATATGTGAAAATAGCCGGCAAATCAATCACCGATGTAGTATTGATGCCTTTAGATGGCGCGCTGGAGTTTTTCGGCAACCTAAAATTAAACGAGACCGATATTAAAATAGGCAAGCGCCTGTTATTAGAGATAACCAATCGTTTAAGCTTTTTAAACGACGTGGGTTTAGCATATTTAACGCTTAACCGTTTGTCGAATACCCTATCTGGTGGTGAATCGCAACGGATTAACCTGGCTACCTCTTTAGGGAGCAGCCTGGTGGGTTCGATATATGTGCTGGATGAGCCAAGTATTGGTTTGCACCCGCGCGATACCCAGCGTTTGGTAACCGTGTTGAAATCTCTTCGTGATGTGGGTAATACTGTTTTAGTAGTTGAGCACGAAGAAGAAATAATGAAAGCTGCCGACCATATTATTGATATTGGACCCGAAGCGGGTACACATGGCGGTAACTTAATATTCACCGGTACTTACGAGCAAATTATAACAGACGATAACAGCTTAACTGGCAAATATCTAAGCGGCCGCGAAGAAATTGCTATTCCGAAAAGCCGCCGTAAATGGAGCGATTTTATTGAGATAAAAGGGGCCCGAGAAAATAACCTGAAACATGCCAACGCAAAGTTTCCGCTTGGTGTTCTTACTGTGGTAACGGGTGTATCAGGCTCGGGTAAAACAAGTTTGGTAAAACGCATTTTGGCACCTGCCCTGCAAAAAACATTGGGTAATTACAGTGGCGACCAAAGTGGCGCATTTGATAGTATTGAAGGCGATTACGCTAAAATAGAACAGGTAGAACTGGTTGACCAAAACCCAATAGGGCGTTCATCAAGGTCTAACCCAGTTACCTATGTTAAGGCCTGGGACGAGATCCGTAACCTGTATGCTGCCTTGCCTGTATCAAAAGCTGCGGGCTTAAAACCATCGGCATTCTCCTTTAATGTTGAAGGTGGCCGCTGCGATGTTTGCCAGGGCGAGGGTGAAGTGAAGATAGAAATGCAGTTTATGGCAGATATCTTTTTAACCTGCGAGGCTTGTGGCGGTAAACGCTTTAAACAACACATATTAGATGTTACTTATAATGAGAAGAACGTATCTGAAGTGCTGGAGCTTACCATTGACGAAGCTTTAGAATTCTTTGCCAAAGAACCAAAGATCATTGCCAAAATAAAACCTCTGGTTGATGTTGGTTTGGGCTACGTGCAACTGGGGCAATCATCAAACACCTTATCGGGTGGTGAAGCGCAGCGTATTAAGCTGGCATCTTTCCTGGTGAAGGGTAACAATACCCATAAAACGCTTTTCATATTTGATGAGCCAACAACAGGATTGCATTTTGCGGATATAAAGAAGCTGCTGAAATCATTCGACGCGCTGTTGGAGCATGGTAACACTATTATTGTAATAGAACACAATATGGACGTTATTAAATGTGCCGACTGGGTTATTGACATTGGCCCCGAAGGTGGCGACCGTGGCGGTAACGTGGTTTTTGAAGGCCTGCCCGAGGACCTGATAAAGGTTGAAGATAGTTATACAGGGAAGTTTTTGAAGGAGAGGTTTTAAAAGCCTCACCTAAATCCTCTTCAAAAGAGAGGACTTGATAAGCGATGAGGTTGTAAACTCATCGTTTTTTTTATGAGATACTGCGGATTCCGTGGGGAGAATGTCATATTTATCTATTAATACATAGAAATGTTTCTATGTATTAATGCTTTTTATACATTTGTATCTGATAATGATTGTGAGCCACGGCTTACCGTCAGCTAAGATAATGGACAATAAAAAGATAGAAAAAATTTCCCGGGCATTGAGCGATGCAAGCCGCATTGCCATTTTACAGGAATTTAAGAAGAAAAAGGATTGCCTGTATTGCGCGGAGATCAATGATCTGCTGGATATGACCCAGCCTTCTGTTTCGCATCACATAAAACAACTGGTAGATGCCGATCTGCTATTACCCAAAAAAGAAGGTCGGAACCTTAAGTATGTGCTTAATCAGCAGGTGCTTAACGACTACATAGCCAGCCTTAACGAACTAAAAGATTAACATCTATTTTAAATATCAACACAAATACTATCAACTAATACATAGAAACATTCAAATATATAAATCAACCTATGAAAAAATCTATCTACATAATGGCTTTGGGCGCCTTTGGTATCATTACCACAGAGTTTGGGGTTATTGGCATATTACCCCAGCTGGTAAAAGAGTTTAATATTTCAATTGATACCGCAGGTTTGTTACTTAGTATGTTTGCTTTAACCGTAGCCGTGGCCGGCCCTTTCACCAATATGCTTATGGCAAAGGTTAACCGTAAAACAGCTATGTGTTTGGTACTGGCCATATTTGTAGTTTCCAACCTTATTTCGGCAATCGCGCCTAATTTTACCGTATTGATGGCGGCCCGTATCTTGCCCGCTTTTTTACACCCCGTGTTTTGGGCTGTGTCTATGACGGCAGCGTCTAAACAAGCCGGACCGAAAGATGCGCCTAAAGCTATAGCCATTGTAATGGCAGGCCTAAGTGTGGCTACTGTAATAGGAGTGCCGCTTACTACTTATATTGCCAACTTGTTTAGCTGGCAGGCATCATTTGTGCTTTCGGCTGTCATTAACCTGATAGCGTTTGGTGCGCTGGCTATTTATTCGCCGTCGATGCCGGTTGATGAACAGGCCGCGGACACTAAAAGCCAGTTGAAAATATTAAACAGCACCCAATTATGGGTAAAGTTTTTAATATGCGTTGTGATACTTGCGGGTATGTTTGCCACCTACGGGTACCTGGCCGAATATTTAGCTAAAGTGTCGCATATGAGCGGCACGCAGATCAGTGTTATGCTGCTGGTATTTGGCGGCGCAGGTATACTGGGTAACTGGCTTACAGGTATTTTGCTGAGCAAAAATATTCAAGTTACCAGCCGTGTGTTTTTATTATTGCTGGTGGTAATGCATATCCTGGCTTATCAATTTGGCGGGGGATTTGGCTCCATGGTATTCATCCTTTCGGTATGGGGATTAATACATACCGGTGGATTTTTGGTAGCCAACCTTTTTGTTATTAATGGTATACACGGCCCCTCGCTCGATTTTGTGAATAGCCTGCTGCCATCCTTTTTTAACGCCGGTATTACTTTAGGTACCTTGTTAGGTGGTTTTATTATTGTGCGGTTTGGCATTCATGAAGTTATTTGGGTAACTGTGCCGCTGCTTTTATTAGCACTGGGCCTCAGCTTTATTGCCGGTACTAAGAAGCAACCTGTAATTGAAGAGATAGCTGAACTTGAACCTGAACCGGAATCCACAGAATTGGTTTGCGAATAACAGGGAAAATAAAAGGCGATGAGTTATCATCGCCTTTTATTTTTATAGATACTTGCAAAACGTGCGTTTGTTTATCCTGTCATCTTGTTCTGTTCCATTTTTGAAAATGGAACAAGCGGAACAAAGTGGAACATATTGATGTGGGAGATATGTTGAAAGGCGACGAATTGCCCGTTCGCCTTTTTAATTAAAATTCCTTGATTTATTTGATGTTATCTC
This sequence comes from Mucilaginibacter sp., assembly GCF_028288105.1. Taxonomy (GTDB): domain Bacteria; phylum Bacteroidota; class Bacteroidia; order Sphingobacteriales; family Sphingobacteriaceae; genus Mucilaginibacter. The sequence continues at coordinate 9,053 of NZ_JAQBOI010000092.1, forward strand.
GTTTCTCAATTACTATCTCGCCTTTATTGATAATAATAGCAAACACCACCGAATCATCAATCGCTTTATTTGCTGTATTATCAAAAGCCGGTTTCCAAGCCGGGGCATCCATAAGTAATTGCCTGAGTTTTATCAAGAAATCATTATTGTTAATACTACCACCGCCTATTTGTTTTTGGATAAGAGGCGTTATTAATTTGCCTTCAGCAGATATACTACTAGTGTATAACAATTTAATAGCATTAACATCAGTAGGGATAATCCGGGCTATCTGATGCTTTAAAGAATCAGAAAAAGCGGCTGTAATGGCAGGGGGCGTTTTGTTATTTTGAGCTAATATGATTTGACTGATAAAGCAGATAGATAGTGTGATAATAAGTTTTTTCATTTTTTAAATGGCAATAAACGCCTAAATTAAATATTCGGTTTCGATATAAGGCTGTTTTATAATAGATCATTTTTAATCGCCCCCACCACCGCAGCCGCTGCAACCAGAACAACCCGAGCAGCCACTATCGCCTCCGCTCTCATGACCGCCATGATGTGAAGTAAAATCGGCCCCATTGCAGCCACTTCCGGCAGTACTGCAGCCGCTATTGCCGTCATTATTACCCTTTCCCTTGTTGGGGTTTGATTCCCATCTATATACGCCAATAATCACAACTGCAACAATGCCAAGCATCAACAATGGGGCCATCACACTTTCTGATGCCTGTATAAAAGTAGTGCATGCAATTAATAGCATAAACAATGTAACGCTGTATACAGAGAGCCGGGGCTTTTTAATGAGCCAGTACCTGCCCAAATTTACCCGCTGAAAGTTGATGTCACTAAAACGGGTATGGTTGTTTTGCCAGATATCTGCGGGTGGCTGTTCGCCAAATTTTTCTGTATAAAGTTTATGCGATGAAGTGTAAAATCCATCAAACTTAGTTGCTTCCTGTTTACCACCTTTGGTTGGGTTGTGATGGATCTCGCGGTTAAGCGTGTTTTTACAAAGCGCTGTCCAATAGGAGCGGGTGAAAGTTAAATGGAGGTGCCATGCTTGGTCAACCGGATCTGATGGGGTAACGCCGTGCTCCGAAATACAACATAGAAAAATGAACTTCTTATACTCTCCAATAACACGATTAGAATAAGCTTTGGTCCAGCCGTTCTCGCGTGCCAGCCTTGTTGAGAATTTAAAATCGGCCCCGGGTTCATCAAATTCAAAATCCTGAATTTTTTGCCAAAGTGTTTGTTCGATAGGTGTCATCGATAAGGGATAAGTCAACTAAAGATAAGAAAAGAAATACATGTGGGATGGAACATTTATCCTTACAGCAATGACGTGGTTGAGAATAGGAAAACAAAAAAGCCTTCCCAATTGGGGAGGCTTAATATAGGATCATAATTTAAGGTCTAAAGTGATCGCTCTTTTTATTTATGCCCACACCAGGGTGCCGGAATAAGAAAAATATTGATTGCTGGCATTGTAGCCAGTTATTTGCAAAAAGTGACCATCATATGTGCCCGAAAACGAATTAACCGGGGTGCCGGTATAAAGTTCTGTAACCGATGTAATGACGTGAGTTGTTGGATCTCCATAAACGCCATATGCCACGCCGTCCTTTATAAAATCACCAAATTCAACAATGGTAAAATGAGATTTAACCTTTGCATTGGTGGTCTTAGCCACGGTTTTAAAAGATGATAATGGTAATACACACACCAATAGAGCCGCTAATAAGAATAGTTTCTTGTTCATTGTGATAAGGTTTAAATGTAAATAATTACTTAAAACTACGATGTTTATTATTAATTATAAAGTAATTGATAGATTAATTTTAAACAGTAGTTAATAATTAGGGTGCATAAATAATTTATCCATACAAAAAAAGCCTCCCCATTCGGGAAGGCTTTTTAATATTAAATTCTAAGATCTAATATTAAGAGATCATTTGCCTGCGGATGATGTTCAATGCGCCGCCTGCTTTAAACCACTCTATCTGCTGTGCATTATAGGTATGGTTTACCGGGAACGACTCTGTTGTACCATCTATATGATGTAACACTACGGTTAACTGTTTGCCGGGGGCAAAGGTTGTTAAACCGGTAATGTCAATAATATCATCCTCTTGTATTTTCTCGTAATCGTTTGTATCTGCAAAGGTGATACCCAGCATACCTTGTTTCTTCAGGTTGGTTTCGTGGATACGGGCAAATGATTTTACCAATATGGCACGTACACCTAAGTGGCGGGGCTCCATAGCCGCGTGCTCACGTGATGAACCTTCACCGTAGTTTTCGTCACCAACAACAATAGAACCAATGCCATGCGCTTTGTAATCGCGCTGAGTGGCTGGTACAGGTCCGTATTCGCCTGTCAGTTCGTTTTTAACGCTATCTGCAGTGTTGTTAAAGTAGTTGATAGCACCTATCAGCATATTGTTTGATATGTTGTCCAGGTGGCCACGGAACTTCAACCATGGGCCTGCCATAGAAATATGGTCGGTAGTACATTTACCACGGGCTTTAATCAACAATTTTAAGCCTGTAATATCAGTACCTTCCCATGCAGTGAATGGTTCAAGCAATTGTAAACGTGATGATCTTGGATCAACTATTACCTCAACGCCGCTGCCATCTTCGGCAGGTGCCTGGTAACCGGCATCTTCAACAGCATAACCTTTTATCGGCATCTCAATACCTTGTGGCTCGTCAAATTTAACCAGCTCGCCGTTTTTGTTTATTAAGCTATCGGTAAGCGGATTAAAGGTAAGGTCGCCGGCAATAGCAAACGCTGTAACAATCTCCGGAGAGGCCACAAATGCGTGTGTATTAGGGTTACCATCCTGGCGTTTTGCAAAGTTACGGTTAAACGATGTGATGATAGAGTTTTTGCGAGTAGGGTCATCGGTATGACGTGCCCACTGACCAATACATGGGCCGCAAGCGTTAGCCAAAACCACGCCGCCCATCCTCTCGAAGGTACCTAAGTAACCATCGCGCTCAACAGTGTAACGCACCAACTCCGAACCCGGTGTAATGGTGAACTCTGCCCTGGTAACTAAATTTTTATCGATAGCCTGTTGTGCTATAGAAGCAGAACGGGTAATATCTTCGTATGATGAGTTGGTACAAGAACCAATTAAACCAACCTCTAAAATTGCAGGCCAGTTGTTTTCTTTAACCGCTTGCGCGAATTTAGAGATAGGCCATGCCAAGTCAGGAGTGAACGGACCGTTAACGTGTGGTTCAAGTTCAGATAAGTTGATCTCGATAACCTGATCAAAATATTGCTCAGGGTTTGCGTAAACCTCGTCATCGCCGGTTAAATGTTGCGCAACAGCGTTAGCCAGTTCAGCAACCTCGGCACGTTTGGTACCATTAAGGTAAGCGGCGATTTTTTCGTCGTAACCAAAAATAGAAGTGGTTGCGCCAATTTCGGCACCCATATTACATATAGTACCTTTACCGGTTGCAGAAAGTGAACGTGCACCTTCGCCAAAATATTCAACAATAGCACCGGTACCACCTTTTACAGTTAGGATACCTGCTACTTTCAAAATAACGTCTTTAGCTGATGTCCAACCAGAAAGTTTTCCGGTTAATTTAACACCAATTAGTTTAGGGAATTTTAGCTCCCATGGCAAACCCGCCATAACATCGCAGGCATCGGCACCGCCAACACCAATGGCAACCATACCCAAACCACCTGCATTAGGTGTGTGAGAGTCGGTACCTATCATCATACCACCCGGGAACGCGTAGTTCTCTAAAACAACCTGGTGAATGATACCAGCACCGGCTTTCCAGAAACCGATACCGTATTTATCAGATACAGATGAAAGGAAATCGTAAACTTCGCGGTTAATATCAACCGCTGTATTTAAATCGGCAACGGCGCCAACTTTAGCCTGTATTAAGTGATCGCAATGTACGGTTGATGGTACTGCAACCTGCGGGCGGCCCGCCTGCATAAACTGCAATAATGCCATTTGCGCGGTAGCATCTTGCATGGCCACGCGGTCTGGTGCAAAATCAACGTAGTCGGTACCGCGTTCAAAAGCTCTTTTAGCATCACCTTCGGATAGGTGGGCGTATAATATTTTCTCAGTTAATGTAAGATGTTTACCGGTCGCTTTACGGGCAGCATCCACACGGGTGCTGTAACGATCGTAAACCTTTTTGATCATATCTAAATCAAAAGCCATAATGTTTGATTTTTAGTGTAGTAAAAAGATGTATAAGCCTGTTTTAGGCTATGCGGCGAATTTACAAAATATAAACTTTATTCACAGTCAGTGCTTTGTACAATTGCTATTTGGATATATTCTAAATAACATATTCTAAGTTTGCAGTCCTGAGTTTGCAGTTTGCATGCCGACCTTGCCAACTGCCAACTGCCAACTGCCAACTGCCAACTGGCCCTACTTTCCACTTACTTCAATCACCTTGTCGCTACTTCCATTGCTGGTAACAATATAAACCTTACCATCGGGTGATATAGCCACATCGCGCATACGGCCGTATTTGCTTTTATAAAAGGTATTTACAGCTTGTACACCGGTGCCTGCGCTGTTCAGTTTTATTTGCAACAATTCAGAATCTTTAAGCACGGCTAATAGCAATGAGCCTTTCCATTGAGGGATAGCATCCTTGTTATAATAATCGAGACCGGATGGCGCAATAGTAGGTGTCCAGGCTTGTATGGGTTCAACTACATTGTTTGCGGAGCAAAAGGTTTTCTCGTCCGATTCATTGCAAAATCCTTCTACATTAGGCCAGCCAAAGTTGCGGCCTTTTTGAATAATGTTGATCTCGTCATCGGTAGAGCTTCCATGTTCTGAGCTGTAAAGGCGATCGCCAACAAATACAAGGCCCTGCGGGTTGCGGTGGCCAAAACTCCAAACCGGGCTACCTGCTATAGGGTTATCGCCGGGGATACTGCCATCCAGGTTTATACGCTGAATTTTACCTGCGGGGTTTGTTTTGTCCTGCGCCCTGGAAGATTCTGAAGCATCGCCACTGGTGATAAAAAGCTTTTTATCAGGCGAGATAGCTAAACGTGTGCCGTTATGGATACTTGCTGCCGGGATGTTATCAAGCAAAATTACAGGGTTGATCAAAGTACCACCGCTGTAGGTAAATTTCACTATTTTTTTAGTGTAGGTGCCGCTCTTTTCATAATTATAAGCCACAAAAACTTCGGGGGTGGTAGCAAAGTCGGGGTGTAAAACCATGCCCAGCAAGCCACCTTCGCCACGCGAAACAACCTCGTTTATAGTTTTTATTGGGGTGATGGCCCCGGTAGACGGATCAATGCTGCTTATTTTACCGCCGCGTTCGGTTATCCATAACTGATTGTTTGGCCCCCACAATATTTCCCATGGATAGGTGAGCTTATCAGTTAATACTTTATCAGTAAGGTCGGCAGTATCACCGGGGTTATTGGGATTGTTTGGGTTGTTTGAAGACGAACTTTTTTTACAGGTACTAAATAATAAAAGACCCGCTATAGCTGCCAATGTCATCCATGTTTTCATATCCTTATTATTTAATGTGCTGATAATTAGGTAACAGGGATTTGAGGGAATTGTTGTTTCCGATTCATTGCCGTTGACTTCAGTCAACGGTTAATATGGAGTAAGATAATGGCTTTAGCCCAAAAGAGAGTTTGGCTAAAGCCAGATGAAGCACATTTGTTATCCGCCCCATAAATGGGACGGCAATGATTTAAAGCATGTTGTTTAAGTTAAACATTCAAAAGTATACCCCTGCTTGCTAAAGTGCTCCAGCACCAGCGGCAGCGCATACTCCATTTTGTGAAACGCTTTTACACTATCATGAAATAATACTATAGAACCATCGCGTGCATTCTTTAATACATTATTAAGGGCCTCTTCGGGCTTAAGGCTCATGTCAAAATCTCCGCTTAGTACATCCCACATAATTATTTTAAGGTCGGGCCGCGCATTTTTTAGTAGTTTTATCTGTTCCCTTTTAATGCGCCCATACGGCGGGCGAAACAACGGGGTATCCAATATTTTATCAGCCTGTAAAAAGTTTTCCAGGTAGGTTTGGCTATTAGTGGCCCAGCCTTTAAGGTGATTAAAAGTATGGTTGCCAATAGCGTGGCCGTCTTTTTTTACTTGTTCAAATACATCGGGGTGCTTGCGTACGTTATCACCAATGCAAAAAAAGGTGGCCTTTGCATTGTGCTGTTTTAAAATATTTAACACAAACGGTGTAACAATGGGTATAGGGCCGTCGTCAAAAGTCAAATAAATGCAACGGGCACCCGGTTTGGTATCCCAAATTAATTGAGGATACAGTTTTTTTAACAACCAGGGGGTTTTTACCAGATACATTTGATAAACTTATAAAGGTTTTAACATTAACACAAAATAGAGCTTGCAAAGTAATTACCAGTTACTTACAATTGTATACATTTAATTATGAAACTAAACTTACCGATCACAAAAGTAACTATTGCTTGCTTCATATTACTTTCAACGGCTAACTTAACTGTAAAAGCACAAGAAGTTATTACTCTGCAAAAAGCCATAGACCTTGCTCTTGAGCGTAACTTAACTATAAAACAGGCGCAATTTAGCGAGGCCTTATCAGAAGAGAACCTTAAGCAATCTAAGTATAACATGTTGCCAAATTTAACTGCGGGCCCACAAGCTTCATTTAACTTTGGCCGTAATATTGACCCTTCTACCAATCAGTTTACTAATCAGCGTATTTTTGCATTAAATGGTACGCTTAGTTCGCAGGTAACACTTTTTCAGGGCGGGCAATTACGCAATCAGATCATAGAGAACAAATTATTGCTTGGTGCCGACCGTAGCTATACGGCTAAAATTAAAAACGACCTTATATTAAATGTAGTTACCCAATACCTGCAAATATTAACAAATCAGGATTTGGTTACAGCGGCACAACAGCAAATTGATATTGCAAAAATAACATTAGACAGGGCTCAAAAAAGTTTTGATGTAGGTAACCAAACACAGGCCGATCTATCGCAGGCAAAGGCATCACAATCAACTTCTGATCTGAATTATACCAATGCCGAAAATCAGTTAGAATTATCGATACTAACCTTAAAACAATATATGGAGATGCCATCGGCAACCAATATTACTTTTGAGAAACCGGATATCAGCAAGTTTAAAAATGTAAATATCCTTTATGATCCCGAAACTGTTTTGCAAACCGCTTTAGCCGTTAACCCGGACGTAAAACTTGCAGAAATAAGGCAGAAAGCTGCCGAGCAGGATATTAAGGTTGCAAGGGGTAACTATTTCCCAAGTGTAGTATTGTTTGGGCAGGTTGGAACAAACTACTCAGATGCACGCCGCTTACCGGGTACGCCATTCGCAACCGGTAAAGTAGATACAATAGGTTTTGTGCAAAATGGTGGCAATGCTGTTGTAGTGCCAAACTTTACTACCCCTATACTCCATTACCCACTGGGCAGGCAATTGAGCGATAACTTTAACCAATCGGTAGGGATAAGCTTGCAGATCCCTATTTTTAACCGCTTTAACTCGCGCACTTTGGTACGTAAAGCAAAAATCACTAATGAGAATGCTATTGTTACCGCGCAACTGGCTAAGAACAACTTAAGCAAAATTATATACCAGGCGGTGTGGGATGTAAAGGCGGCCGACAAAAAATACCAGTCGACCCTGCAAACCTACAATGCTAACAAAGAAGCCTTTAACATTATACAACAAAGGTATAATGTAGGTTTGGTGAACTCGCTTGATTACAACACATCCTTAACTAACTTAAACAGGTCGCAATTTGACTTGATACAGGCACAATACGAAGTTGTGTTCAGAAGCAAAGTAATTGACTATTATCTCGGAAACCCTATAACACTTTAAACACAAAAACAATCCTGAAAATCATCATGGGAAAAACTACTAAATATATTCTGATAGGCCTTGGCGCACTTATAGTCCTATTAATTATAGGCAAGGCAACCGGTATAATAGGCAAGCCGCAGTTAACGCAGGTTGCTGTTGAAAAAGCCGAGAGCCGCGACATCAACGAAACCGTATCGGCCAGCGGTAAAATAAAACCACATGTAGAGGTTAAAATAAGCCCGGAAGTATCTGGCGAGGTGGTTGAGCTGCCAATTAAAGAAGGCGACGTGGTTAAAAAAGGCCAGCTATTATGCCGTATCCGCCCGGATATTTTGAAATCTGGGTATGACCGTGCTGTAGCTTCATACAATACACAAAAAGCAAGTGTGGGTAATTCATCACAAATGCTAAAACAATCGCAGGCTACTTTTGTGAACCAGGAATCGATATACAAACGCAGCAAGGAGCTTTTTGATAAAAAAGTACTTACAGTTGCCGAGTTTGAACAGGCAAAAGCTAATTACGAAGGAGCAAGAGCAACCTTAGAAGCTTCAAAGCAAAATGTAATAGGTTCTACCTATGGGTTGGCACAATCACAGGCATCTGTTAAAGAAGCACAGGATAACCTGGCTAAAACAACTATTTACGCACCGGTTGATGGTGTGGTTTCAAAACTATCTATTGAGCAAGGCGAGCGTGTATTAGGTACCCAGCAGTTTGCCGGTACCGAGATCATGACCATATCTGACCTTACTAAAATGGATGTGAATGTTGATGTGAACGAGAACGACATTAACCGAATCGCTATAGGCAACCAGTCGCAAATTGAGATAGATGCCTTTTTGGGTAAGAAATTTACAGGTGAGGTTATTGAAATAGGTAGCTCTGCCAACGTAGTAGGTACCAATGCCGATCAGGTTACAAATTTTACGGTGAAAGTTCGCATTACGGCACAATCATACATTGATCTGCTTAAAAAGAATGCAGAGAACCATTCACCTTTCCGCCCGGGATTAACCGCTACGGTTGATATACAAACCAACCACGTAAAGGCATTGTCGGTCCCTATTCAATCAGTTACCACCCGCGACGAGAAAAAACCTGCTCCAGCAACAGGCGACACACAAAAAGACGACAAGAAAACTACAACAACCGCACCGTCAAAAGAGTATGTATTTGTTTTGCAAGGGAATAAAGTAAAACAGGTTGAAGTTAAAACCGGTATACAGGATGATACTTATATCCAGATACTATCGGGCCTAAAAGGTGGCGAAGAGGTTGTATCTGCACCATTCGCGGCTATATCAAAAACATTAAAAGATGGTATGATAGTTGAAAAAGTAGATAAATCGAAGCTATTTAGCGGCGATGCCAAGAAATAGATATTTTAGATAAAAGACTTATTGATAAAGGACAAAGGATTAAAAGCCTTTGTCCTTTTTTGTTTTAAACATTTGTCATGGTGAGCTTGTCGAACCATTGGCAAAGCGATTAAGTCTTCAACAGGCTCAGAATGGTATTTGTATTTTTCCCATCTTTCCGTTTTCACATGCGCCTGTCTACAAAAAAAGTATTTGCAATAATATTTATCCATTTAAAGATGGTGGCAGTATTTTGTCAGTGGGCTAATTTAAACTGATTGATTATGAGCTTTTTGAGGGCGTTCATGGGGCGTTCATAGCCGTGAACGTGAACACTTTGGCAAAATGGCAAGTCTTCTACAGGCTTTTTCCTTTATACAGAGTGATTCCTTGTCCTTTACTTTACTCCTTCCGTCCTTTCTCCGTCTGAATAATATTTCATTAATTTGTACCACCGGGAAAACCAATTACCGGCTGGGACATTTACTACTTAATGCTTAAGCAAAAAAACAAAATTGCTGTTGTGGGCGGCGGAAGCTGGGCCACCGCTAATATTAAAATGCTTACCGATAACACCGTCGAAAAAGAGATCTTTTGGTGGATGCGCAACGGTGAAGCTGTAGAGCACATTCGCAAATTTGGGCACAACCCCAATTATCTGAGCTCGGTTGGAATAAAAGTATCGGCACAAAACATATCTACCGATCTTAAATCGCTTATACAGGGTGCCGATTTTATACTGTTAAACGTACCTGCCGCGTTTTTAAAACAAGCCCTGGAAGGTATAACTCCAGCTGATTTAAAAGGCAAGAAAATAGTATCGGCCATAAAAGGCATAGTACCCGATGAGAATAAGATCATTGGCGAGTTTTTGAACGAGAACTACGAAATACCCTTTGATCATTTCCTGGTAATTAGCGGCCCCTGCCATGCAGAAGAGGTGGCGTTAGAGAAACTATCTTACCTGACTATAGCATCGCAGGATGCCGAACTCGCGGCAGAATTTGCCGGGATGCTAAGCACACGCTATATTAAAACTATAGTATCTGATGATATATATGGTACCGAATATGGTGCGGTATTGAAGAATGTTTACGCAATTGCCAGCGGTATTTGCCACGGTGTGGGTTATGGCGATAACTTTCAAGCGGTACTCATATCAAACGCTATACGAGAGTTGGAACGTTTTGTTGACGAAGTGCACCCTATTGATCGCGATATAAAGGAATCGGCTTATTTGGGCGATCTGCTGGTTACTGCCTATTCGCAGTTTAGCCGTAACCGTACTTTTGGTAATATGATAGGGAAGGGCTACACCGTAAAATCGGCACAGCTGGAAATGAACATGATAGCCGAGGGGTATTATGCAGTAAATTGCCTACACCAGGTAAACAGGCAATACAAGGTTGATATGCCCATTTGCGAGGCTGTTTATGCTATTTTATACAAAAAAAGCTCCCCGGCTATTGAAATGCAGAAACTGGCAGAGAAATTGAGTTAGTTAATATATAACTAAACAAAACATCCAGATGAAAAAGCTATTTAAATCGGCAATGTTTGCTGCATCGTTATTCGCAGCGTCAGTAAGCTATGGCCAAACGCATAAAGACACTACAGTTGGCCAAAAGGTGGGCACTACGGCCAAAAAGGGTTGGCATGCAACCAAAAAAGCGGCCAGTACAGTAGGTAATAAAACAGCAGAGGTGGCCTCAAAAGGTGCATCGGCTGTGTCTGATAAAAAGTATGATACCAAAGTAGGCCCGCAAGGCCAAACCATTTACATAGATAAAAACTCTTATTACTATTACGTAAACAAAAAAGGCCGCCACATTTATGTGCCAAAAGCCCAACTGGTTGATAAACCTGTTAAACAATAAAAAATAAAAAAGCACCTGCAAAACAGGTGCTTTTTTATTATCTTATCTGCAATGAAAATGAAAAGATATACCTTAATATTTGTGGCATTATCCGGGGCATTTATGCTGCTTGTTGCCTGCAATAAAAAAGAATCGAACACCAAAATTCGGGGTAGCTGGAAATCAAAAGACGCGAATGTAACCCTTAAGATAACCGATAAGAAGTTTATTATGGATGGCGACGAGCAAAACGCCGAAGATTATTTTACAAAAGGCGACACCATTTTTACCTCGTTTGAAGGTAACCAGCCCTATACCAAGTTTGTGATACAAAAGCTGGATGAGCACCAGATGAATTTGCTGTACCCAGATTCGATTGTGGTTGAATTTAGCCGTTAAACAAAAACCTCCCGGATGATAAACAAACGAGAGGCTTTGTAAACAAAACTAAACTAAAACTATGCTTCCGTTAACTACTCGGAAGCTCTTATGAAACTAACTAATTAGAATCTTCTGCGGCGTTCCGGGCGCTCTTCGCGGGGTTTGCCAGAGAAATCACGGAAACCACCGCCGCCGCTATTGCCGCCGCCGCTATTCCTGTCTCTGTTAAAACCACCTTCGCGGCGTCCGCCACCACCACTATTCCTGTCACGGTTGAAACCGCCGCCGCCTTCGCGTCTTTGGTAACCACCTTCGCGTCTTTCGCCACCGCCACTACGGCTGCTGCTGGTACCTTCGCCAGATATTTCTATCCTAACTTCGCGACCCTTAAATTCAACGCCTTTAAAATTGTTCACTACCTGGTCAACATCGCCGTTGCTTACTTCAAAGAAAGAGTAAACACCTTTAACATCAATTTTACCAACAGTGCGTCCGCTTATTTTAGAGTTGTTGCAAATGTAACCCAGCAAATCGCCGCGGTTAAACTCATCAACACTACCTAAGTTGATAAACAAACGAGTATATTCTGATTTGCCACCTGCATCGCGCATACCGCGTTCGCCTCTTTCGCCATCTCTGCGGAAATCATCTGCAGGAGCGTTAAGGTCAGGAGCATTACTGTAATAATCTAAAAAGCGGTTAAACTCTAATGATGCAAAACGTTTAATAACCTCTTCTTTCTCAAGATCTTTAAACTCATCCATAATACGAGGGATGTATTGCTCAATTTGCGCTTCGTTAACTGTTACGTTATGTACTTTATGTACAAGGGCGAACAATTGTTTTTCGCAAACATCAAAACCTGTAGGTATTTCGGCTTTTACAAACTTTTTACCTATGGTGCGTTCTATCTGGCGAATTTTACCAAGTTCTTTGCTGTTGATGATAGCGATAGATACACCTGTTTTACCTGCACGGGCTGTACGGCCGCTACGGTGGGTGTAGTTTTCTATCTCATCAGGTAACGAGTAGTTAATAACGTGTGTAACATCATTAACATCAATACCACGTGCGGCAACATCTGTAGCAATTAATAATTGCAGGCTGCGTTCGCGGTAGCGTTTCATTACCTTATCGCGTTGTTGCTGTGAAAGGTCACCGTGTAAAGCATCGGCATTATAACCGTCTTTAATAAGTGATTCAGCAATTTCCTGAGTTTCAATTTTGGTACGGCAAAATACGATACCAAAAATTTCGGGGTTGTTATCAACAATGCGTTTAAAGGCTGCATATTTATCACGGGCACGTACAACGTAGTACTCGTGGTCAATATTAACATTACCTGTATTTTTCTCGCCCATAGTAAGCTCGAAAGGATCGGTCATGTATTTCTTAGCGATCCTTCTAACTTCAGAAGGCATAGTGGCCGAAAATAGCCATGTTTTTTTCTCGTCGGGTGTAGTAGATAAGATACTGTCAATGTCTTCCTGGAAGCCCATGTTGAGCATCTCATCAGCCTCATCCAATACTACAAACTTAACCTGCGAAAAATTGATCGCCTTACGGTTAATAATGTCAAGCATACGGCCCGGTGTAGCAACAACGATCTGTACACCACGTTTAATTTGGCGTAATTGATCCTGAATGCTTGCACCACCGTAAACGGCAACAACATTAACGTTGTTCATGTGCTTGGCGTAGTTCTTAATGTCGTTCGTGATCTGTAAACAAAGTTCACGTGTTGGGCATAAAACAAGCGCCTGCGGATGATTTTCTTCGAAATCGAGCAGTTCTAATAGCGGCAGTCCAAAAGCAGCTGTTTTACCGGTCCCTGTTTGGGCTAATCCGACAAAATCGTTGCTGCCTGTTAACAATACCGGAATTGACTGTTCCTGGATTGGTGTTGGATTTTCAAATCCTAACTCAGAGATGGCATTAACAATATCATGACGGATTCCCAGATTAATAAATGGGTTCATGAATTAAAATAACGTATTTGGCTACATCGCCAAATCGGGTGCAAAAGTACAACTAATAGTTCACATTTCAAATACTGTTTTTTTAATTTGTAATAATGGCAATTTTAAAGATGCGGATTGCCGTAACTTGCTAAAAATCAATAGGTTTTTTATGGTAATGGTTTTAGCCTTAGTGTGTGTTATACAATTGGCGGTTTTTATCACTTTTAAAAATGGTTTAGATAATGGCAATTGCTTTTGTAGCCTCCACTACAAATTAGCTATTATTTATATCTTTAACTATCAGTAACTATATAAAAAATGAAATTTCTTAAGCCCCTTATCACATCATTTATTCTATTGTTAACAGCTTCGGTATGCTTTGCCCAAGCTTTTGAAAAAGACATGGATACCACCCTATATGGCCGCAATAAAGCCGTAGGTAAGTATGCTGAGCTGCGCGGTATTAAAATGTATTACGAAGTTTATGGCAAGGGTGAGCCTTTGTTAATTATACATGGTAACACGGGCTCCATCAAAAACTTTGTATACCAGATACCTTATTTTGCTAAAAATTACCAGGTAATACTGGCCGATAGCAGGGCGCAAGGTAAAACCATAGACCATACCGACTCGCTGAGTTATGAGATGATCAGTGACGACCTCAATGCGCTGCTTGATCACCTGAAAATAAAGAACGCCAATGTAATAGGTTGGAGCGATGGCGGAATAGAAGGACTATTACTGGCCATGAACCATCCCGACAAGGTGAAAAAGCTGGCCGTAACAGGCGCCAATTTATGGCCGGATAGCACAGCGGTTGATCCGTTTGTTTATAAAATGATGATGGACATTAATATTAAAGGGGCCGACTCTTTAAAGCGGATGAAAAACCCAACGCCCGAGATGAAGAATCAGTTGAAGTTGATGCATTTGCTATCGTACGAGCC
>NZ_JAQBOI010000112.1 GCF_028288105.1 Mucilaginibacter sp.
AACAACCATGAGCGAAGAAAGATCACTGAATTTTATAGAGGAAATTGTTGAGGGCGATATTGCCGCGGGTAAAAATGGCGGCAGGGTTTTAACCCGTTTCCCGCCAGAGCCTAACGGCTACCTGCATATTGGGCACGCGAAAGCGATATGCCTTAACTTTGGACTCGCACAAAAATATAACGGTAAAACTAACCTGCGTTTCGACGATACCAACCCGGTTAAGGAAGACGTAGAGTATGTGGACAGCATAAAAGAGGACGTGAAATGGCTGGGCTTTGAATGGGCCAATGAGCTGTACGCGTCCGACTATTTTGATAAGCTTTACGACCTTGCCGTTGAGCTGATAAAACAAGGCCTTGCTTATGTTGACGATAGCAGCGCCGAAGAAATTGCCATACAAAAAGGCACGCCTACAGAGCCGGGTGTGGCTAACCAATACCGCAATCGTTCGGTTGAAGAGAACTTGCAGCTGTTTGCCGAGATGAAGGACGGCAAATACCCCGATGGCGCTAAAGTGTTACGTGCTAAAGTGGATATGGCATCGACCAATATGCACCTGCGCGACCCTCTGATGTACCGCATTAAGCACACGCACCATCACCGTACCGGCGATACCTGGTGTATTTACCCGATGTACGATTTTGCACACGGCCAGAGTGATGCTATTGAAGAAATTACCCATTCGATTTGTACGGTTGAGTTTATACCTCACCGCCCGCTTTACGATTGGTTTATTGAGCAGTTAGCGCTGTTCCCGAGCAAGCAATACGAGTTTGCCCGCCTTAACCTAAACTATACCGTAATGAGCAAGCGCAAGCTGCTGCAACTGGTAGAGGAAGGCCATGTAGACGGATGGGATGATCCACGGATGCCAACCATTAGTGGTTTACGCCGCCGTGGTTATACACCTGCCAGTATCCGGGAGTTTTGCGAGCGTATTGGTGTGGCCAAGCGCGAAAACATGATCGACGTTGGGTTGCTGGAGTTTTGCATTCGCGAGGATCTGAACAAAACCGCGTGGCGCCGTATGGCTGTGCTTGACCCGGTTAAGCTGGTGATTGATAACTATCCGGAAGGAAAAACAGAGATCTTCCACGGGGAAAACAACCCCGAAGTTGAGGGCGGTGATGGCAGCCGCGAATTTCCGTTCGGCCGCGAGCTTTGGATAGAGCGCGATGACTTTATGGAAGAGCCTACCAAGAAATATTTCCGGTTGGGTATTGGCCTGATGGTGCGCCTGAAAAGCGCCTATATTATAAAAGGCGAAAGCGTTGTTAAAGATGCTGACGGCAACATTACCGAGATTCATTGCTCGTACATCCCCGAATCGCAAAGTGGTAACGATACCAGCGGCATTAACGTGAAAGGTACCATCCACTGGGTTAGTGCCGACCATGCCAAAAGTGTTGAAGTTCGCTTGTACGACCGCTTGTTCCAGGTAGAAGACCCGGGCAACGAAGACGGCGACTTTAAGGATTACATTAACCCCAACAGCCTGCACGTGTTACCAACCGTTTATGTTGAACCAGACTTGATTAACGCCAAGGTTGGCACACCGGTTCAGTTTATGCGGAAGGGTTATTTTACTTTAGATAAAAACTCTACTCCGGATAAGTTAGTGTTTAACCGCACTGTTACTTTGAAGGATGGCTGGGTGAAGAAATAAGAGCCTCACCCAACCCTCTCCAAAGGAGAGGGCTATAATATTAAAAGCCCATCTGGATAAGACGGGCTTTTTTATGTCAAAAAGCTTTTTAAGTCCTCTCCTTTGGAGAGGGTTGGGTGAGGCTTCTAATATTTTTTGTAAACATTAAACAAAACATCCAGATCAAACTGGGTTAGCTGCGTTGAGTCTTCCCGTTGCACAAAGTGGCGTTTAAAGGCACCTATGGCAGCGGGGAGATTACGGGTATCGTAACCTATCAGTCGCAGGGCGGTAGCGCTGTCGAAATTAACAGGGGCAGGTACAATGATAATGTCCGAATAATAGCCAAATCCTTTGTTTGCCAGTAACTCCCATGGAAATAAGATGCCCGGATCGGGTTTGCGGCCGGGGGCAATATCACCGTGACCAATAAAATTTGCCGTTGGGATATTATAGTCCTTTTTTAGTTTAGCCAGTAGCGAAAGCAGACTATTCATTTGCGCCGTGCTGAAAGGCTCGTTTCCTTTATTATCCAGCTCGATACCTATCGAGCAGCTATTCATATCGCTGATGCTGCCCCACTTGCTTATACCGGCATGCCAGGCGCGCATATAATCGTTAAGCATATGTACCACCTTGCCATCTTTACCTATTACATAATGCGCGCTTACCTGTGGTTTTACTAAAGTGAAAGTCCGCAGGGTTTGCCCTGTCGAATCTTGCGCGGTGTAATGGATAATAACATAGTTGGGCTTCCGCAGGTTAAAGTTAACCGTGCCCACCCACTCGGATGGGATGGCTTTGCCCAGGCTATCGGTAAGCATGGCCGGGTTTTGAGTCAGTAAAGCCTGACTGAGTGAATCGGCATGCTCGCTATAAATTTTATTTGTTGCCGCATATGGGCTCAGCACTTTTTTTGAGCAGGCAGAGATAATAATAGCGGTAAGGAATAGCAGTATCAGGCGATTTTTCATAGTTGATGCTAAATTAGCAAATTTTGTGCCTTGATAGTGAAGAGGGTTGAATACGCAATCGTCCACCACGTCTTTGCGAGGTACGAAGCAATCTCCTGATAGGCATTCCCTCCAACCCGTCATGCCGAATTTATTTCGGTAACTCTCATGCTAAGTAGTCACCAGTCCCGTGAGATCCTGAAACAAGTTCAGGATGACGGTGGTGTTAATCCTTCCCCGCATATGCCTTTACCCATCGGCCCCGGTTTTTGTCGGCCCCGCGCTCTTCGATAAATGATATGGTCCCGCTTTTCAAAATCCTACTAATCCTATAAATCTGCTTAATCCCGGTTCTATTTATTCTTTCTATAGAAATCCTCCAACGTATCCTTATACTCTTCGCGAGCGAACAGATTGGTGATATCCAGGTACGATTTATAGTTGGTGGTGTATTCGAAAGCGTATTTGGCGACGGCGAGTTTAGAGTCGTCGGTAAGGAATTGGTTAAGCAGGGTTACCAGTTGATTTACGGTGATGCCTAATTGCTTGTCGGTTAGTTTGGCTTTTATTACCGCTATCTTTTCTTCGTCGTTACGCTGTTGCTGCATTTCTTTCAGGATGGCTTTGGCCTGCTCGTTGGTCATGGCCTTTTCCGGGTGCTTTAACTTTTGGTAGGCGATGGTTGGGAGCGAGGCTTTAGTAGCTATTGGTTTTGCTTGCGCGATGGTGGCGGAGAAGAGGAGAATGGGTATTAGTAGTTTCATTGTTTAGGGTGTTGTATTAATTGGGATTAAATATAGGAGGAATTTGATAAACAGAAAAGATACGTTAATCCCTAATAGTTCTGAAAAAGGGCAGCAAATCGACCGCCCCTGTTTTATCTGTAAATTCAATGCTATCAAACTCGTGCCATGTATGGTCGGTTTCATTATCCCATGTTCCAAAGTGCAGATCTGGTAAGTTCCATTTATCTACATAGAACCAAGCGCCATCAATTAGTTTTGAACGGATTGCAGTTTCTATTTCTGCTAATGCGATGTTTGTTGGATTATTGAGGATTATGAAACTGTGATTTTTGTAATTAGCACCATCGCGATAGAGATAGGAAAGTTTGATGTTTGGCATAAGGCTAAGATAGCCAGATGCGGGAGGGGTGTCAATCGGATATAAGTGAAGTTAACCAACTGCCAACTTTCCACTTTCCTTCCAGATATAAGCTGGCATAGGCTCATGAAGTTGCCACTCAATATTCATCGGCTTCGATCCGCTTGATTTTATGTAACCGACTTCACCTAAAAAGACATAAGGCATAGTAAAACCAAATTCATCATCGTTTTGCTCACGAACAAATAACAAGATCTTTTTATCCTGTGTACGGTGGTTTATATATGACAACCCTTTATTAGATTCTGGAGTTGTTGCATTTTGAGATTGCCAATGAAATAAGTATTCGTTAATGGCGTAATCATCATATAAAGTAGAGGGGGAGTACTCCTTTTCGGATTTCTTAAGTGTTACAAATAAAGATTCAATATTCAAATCTTTGTTAACTGCAACGCCTTCCCTATTTGATGATGCTTTATCAAATTTATGAAGCCCTGTTGCTACTAATATTTGACTTCGATTATACCGACTGTGTACTTTTAGAGGCAAAGAGAAGTCGGTATCTATCGCTTTTTCAATAAAGTCGACTTTTGAAATCAAATAATTTACTACCTCAAGCAGTTCAGAAATCATCACTGGGTTTTTGGAAACTTGCTTGATGCTTTCTTTTAATGAGCCAAGATCTAATTGAGGACCAGATTTTTGCCATACATCATAGTGGAACATTAGTAACATTAGTTCTTGTTCTTTGCTTAGAGATGTAACATCAAAACGGCTTTCAATTAAGTTCTTTAAAAATTTAAGATAACTTATCGAGTTACACCTTAATAACCGCTTAATGCATCCTGATATCTCATTTTCGTTTGGCTCATTGAAGTCTTCAATTACTTCGGCATCGGCACATAATCTTTTCCAACTATCCTTTTTATAAATCAGTTGAAGCTCGATGTGTTGAATTTCAATAAAGTTATCCAGCGTTAAAGGGAGTGTCGATTGATGTTTAAAATTTTGAATTTTTATGAGCAGTTGTCTTCTATTAAATCCAATGGCTGCTTTGATGTTTTTAAGAATTACCTCTTTGGCTTTCTTTTCTAATACAATCGAACAACCCAAGGGCAAATGTGGAAACTCATCTTCAATTTCTTTAATAATTGAAGTTTGTGTTCTACCTACCAGTGCTCTGAATTTATGTTCAAAGTCATACTCTGGGCGGGCATTACCAACGAAGTCTAAAACGGTTAAACAATCTTTATTGGGAGCAAGCCTAAGCCCCCTACCAAGTTGCTGAAGGAAAATGGTTAAACTTTCAGTAGGCCTAAGAAATAGCACTGTATCAATTTCAGGTATATCAACACCTTCGTTAAATATGTCTCTTACAAATAAATAATTTATCTCTTTACTCCGTAACCGTTCTCTTATTTCTGTTCTATTATTTGAATTTTCACTCGTTAAATAATCCGCTTTTAACCCAGCTATCGTGAACTGCTCAGCCATATATTTAGCATGGTCCATACTTACACAAAAGCCTAATGCCCTTACATCATTTATATCTGTTAGATATTTACTACAATTGTTTAAAATATCTCCAATTCGCCTGTCATCTTCGGTATACAGCTTTGTTAACTCGTTGATTTCATATCTGCCATTTTTCCAGGATAGTTTTGATAGATCAACACTATCTGCTAACGCGAAATATTGAAAAGGAGAAAGTAACTTTCTGTTTAATGCTTCGGGTAATCTTATTTCTGCAGCTATAACCCCACAAAAATCTTTTAAAATATCTTCGCCGTCGCTTCGTTCTGGCGTAGCGGTTAAGCCAAGAAGTAGTTGAGGTGTAAATTGAGCCAGAATAGGCCTATAACTCGATGCCGCGATATGATGGACTTCATCTATGACGATAAAATCGTAAAAATTTGAGGAGAGGGAAAGTTTGTCTATTTGATTAACTAATGTTTGAACCGATGCAAATACGAATTCGTAGTTTTCTGGCTCTTGACCATCAACCCAAAGCTCTCCAAAATTTGCATTTTTTAATACATGCTGAAATTTTTGCTGTGCTTGTTCAAGGATTTCTTTTCTATGTGCTACAAATAGTAAGCGAGCCCGAGGATGGCTGTTTCTAAAATCTTGATAGTCAAAAGCCGATATTACTGTTTTACCTGTCCCTGTTGCCGCAACTATAAGATTTTTGTAGCGGTTATGTATAAGTCTTTCAGATTTTAATTTTTCTAAAATTTCCTCTTGGTATGGGAATGGCTTTAAATCGAAAAACGTAGTTATTAATGTTTTGTCATATGACCGTTGTTGCTTTAGCGCGCTAATAAGTTTGCGCTTATCTTTCCCAATCTCATATCTTTCAAAATCTTTATCTACCCAATATGTTTCGAATGTCTTTTTAAATTTATCGATAATATGACTAATCTCTTTGGATGTTACCTTTAAGTTCCATTCTAAGCCATTTGTTAAAGCTGATCTTGATAAATTTGAGGACCCAATATATCCAGTATTAAACCCTGTGTTCCTTAAAAACAAATAGGCTTTTGCATGTAATCGTTCATGCTCTGAATTGTAGGATATTTTTATTTCGGTGTTTTTTAAGTTGGAAAGAAATTCAATAGCGCTTACATCAGTAGCGCCCATATAAGAAGTGGTTATAATTCTTAACCTTTTACCACTATTTGTAAACTCTTCTAATTCTTCTTTGAAAATCCGAATTCCCGAAAACTTGATAAATGACACCAGCCAACAAATTTCGTCAGCCGAGCGAATTTCCTTTTTTATTTCGCTCTCTAATGAAATACCTACATTATTACCGGTAAATAATTCGCTTTGGCTTAAGCGGGTGTATGGGGTAATTTGCTTAACTCGATCACTAAAATCCGCAAAAGGAGAATCTAATTTAGAAAATACAGCATCTAATATTTTACCTTCATTATCAATCAAATTATCAGATAGGTTGATGCCAGGAAGCTCACTAATTAATAGTTGAATAATTTTATTAGAAAGTTCTATCTGTTTAACTGTTTTATTTTCGTCCTTTATTTCATTCAGGGCAAACTTTATGGTTTCTGCTAAATAAAGGCTCAAATACCTTGATGCTTCCTCTTTATCAAGCAGGGTGCTTTTAATAAAAAATGATTCGCTACTTAAAAGGCCTAATTTATTGCTGATTAGCTTAGTAATAAGTTGCTCGTAAAGACCTAGCTCAAGTGCTGACATTTATAAGGTTTAAGAAAGATTTAACAATGGGGACATCGGCATCTGCCCAATCCAAAGCTAACAATTCATTTGAATGGAACCACTTAAAATCAGCATGCTCATGCAATACAATTTCACCTCCGCTATGCTTACAAATGAATGGGATTAGTTTAATAGTTATAGAAGGATAAGCGTGTATGTTAATAGGTAAAGGCTTAAGAATTTCAATATCTATATTAAGCTCTTCTTTAATTTCTCTTAGCAGACAATTTTCTGGTGTCTCATTGTGTTCAATCTTTCCCCCGGGGAATTCCCATTTTAAAGGCAGGCTCATTATGCTGCTTCTTTGTGCCGCAAATATTCGGTTTTGGCTATCTATAATTAAGGCGCATGTTACTTCAATCACAACCTAATTTACACATTTACTATGTACATCTGCCATCTTATTTCCACTCAAAAAACTTTTAATTTGTTTTATTTGCCGTTTTATCTTGTTCTACTCCGGAAAAAAGTGGACAAGCCCTAAACTAACAATCGGCTATAAATCAACTATTTAAATTTAAAACACATAAATATCCGCTTCGGCTTTTAGCTACCCTCACGCACCCAAAACAGGGCGAAATAAAGTCGAAAAAAGACCTAAAAAAGGCGTTTTTACATGGTGTTCCACTCTGTTCCATTTCCAAAAAAAGTGGGACAAAAACGCTTTTTTATAAGGTGCTGTATATGAGCTTTAAACAAGAGTATTGCTAAGTTTTTGTTTAAATACTGACAGAACCACGCCAATATTAAATCATTTATTATCAATGTGTTACAGTGTTCACGCGTGTTCACATGCGTGAACGTGAACAGCCACTCATGTCCTAATACTGCCCGATAGACAGCAGCACCAGCGTGCAGGCATAATCGGTTTCTATGCCGTTTTCGTGGGCAAGGCGGCGTAGGTGGGAGTTTTCGGTACCGGGGTTAAATATGATGCGTTTGGGGTGGGTTTGTATAATATAATCGTACAGGCTCTCCTGTTTCTGCGGACCTACATACAGGGTTATAGTATCAATATCGGTATGTATGGTTTCGGGTTTTTCGATGGGTACGCCGGCAACTTCGCCGGTTTTAATGCCTACGTTAACAATGGTGTGTCCGCTGCGTACCAGTCGGTTGGCAGCAAGTGAAGCATATCTGCTTTCATTGGGCGTGGCGCCCAGTATCAGTGTTTTTTTATCGGCCATGTTGTTAAAACGTGCAAGATAGGTGTTTGGTTTGCAGTTAATAGCAGGCAGGTAGCTTTTTACATGGCGGTGATTTTTACCACAAAGATCACAGAGGGGGGGACACAGAGCTTTATGCCTTTTGTTGCTCCGTTCCCTCTGTGAAAATCTTCGTTCCCTCTGTGGTTAAATCCTATCTTCCTAAATAAAAAATAATTTAAAATGTTTTCTCGCCTCACTCGTCTTTATATTTAAACACGCAATAAATTGACAGCAGCCGCAATGCCCCAGGATAAAAACAGCCACATCATACAAACAATAGCTTCGTATGGTAAAAGCCTGTTGGGGTTTATTCGCAAGCGGGTTAAGAGCGATGCCGATGCCGAAGACATTCTGCAGGATGTTTGGTACCAGTTTAGCAGCGTGGTAAATGCCGGGCCTATTGAGCAAACCAGCGCGTGGCTGTACAGGGTAGCCAAAAACAAAATTATCGACAAGCATAAAAAACATACCGAAACCTTACTGGATGATATGCTGCCCGCTACCGGTGATGACGACGATGGTCCCGACTTTAATACCATACTGCTTGCCGAAGCTTCTACGCCCGAAACGCAATACTTGCGCAACCTATTTTGGGAGCAGCTTTTTATAGCGCTTGACGAGCTGCCCCAAAACCAGCGACAGGTATTTATATGGCAGGAACTGGATGATATGCCCTTCGAGGAAATTGCAAAACTGACGGGCGAGAACATTAATACCCTGGTATCGCGCAAGCGGTATGCGGTGCTACACTTGCGCAAGCGGCTTAAACAATTGTATAAAGAAATTACAGAATATTAAAAGAAAAAAAAATGAGAAAGTTATTTTATGAACGCAGGTTCATATTTATCCCCATAGGCGTAGCAGCCATATTAGCGCTGGTAAGCTTTGTAGTAATGCAGCTTTGGAACAACCTGCTGCCCGATGTATTGCACGTTACCACCATTACTTATTGGCAGGCCATGGGCATATTTGTGCTCTGCAAGATCCTGTTCGGCTTTGGCCCTAAAGGCGGCGGGGGAGGAGCCCCGTGGATGCGCCGTAAACGCATGATGGAAGAGCGGTTAAGCAGTATGTCGCCAGAGGAACGTGAGCGCTTTAAAGAGCAGATGAAAAGCCGTTGTGGCTGGGGCAAGCGTGGCGTAGATTGGAAAGAGGCCTGGAAAGACGAGCCCATAGCCGAAAAAGAAACGAAGGAATAGTGGGACGGAGCGGGGTGCGATGAACAAAGTGCGCTCCTCGCTCCATAATCCTCGCACTTTAGTAAACATTACATCACCTACAACAATAAAACAATACCCCTATGGATGTGCTGATATTTAAAACAAGCGTTGCCAGCCCGCAGGAAGTAAGCCGGATACACCCGCTGCTAACTTCACTGGCCGAGATCAGGCAATACAACTTTGATCTGGAAGATTGCGACAATATTTTGCGTGTGGTAAGCAGCGGTATCGAACCCCAAATCATCAACCACATGCTGCAGATAGCAGGGTTCACCTGCGAGGAGTTGCCGTATTAGTTGGCAGCTCTGTCTCGCCGCTTCCCCAGTCCTATATACCTCGAAACCCCAGGGTTCGTGCTTTTTCGCACCATCTAATTAGCGGGATTAGGTATCGTTACTTTATCTTAGTTCGATCTACTTATGTGGATCTCCGTGATTGAACCACGCCTTTTTAATTAATTCTCGCCTAAACAAAAAAACCCGCACTAAATAGTGCAGGTTCTTTGTATGCTTTATATTGTATCCGCCGCGAGGCGAAAGATAATTAAACCCTTTTTGATTTGATACGAGCTGCTTTACCGGTAAGGGCACGCAGATAGAACAATTTAGCGCGACGTACTTTACCAACGCTGTTTACTTCTATTTTATCAATATTTGGAGAGT